>UQJA01000032.1 GCA_900541285.1 uncultured Collinsella sp. | reverse complement strand
CCCGGGCCTGCTCCAGGGTGATGAGTCCCGCTCGGTCCATCGGGCGCCCCTTCCTTATCTTCTGAAGTCCTTGTTGTCCCTTTTGCTTATTGGGTGGCATATCGTCAGGGGTTTGCCTGACATCTCGTCAGGGGTTCGGGCTGCGAACCCTGACGGTTCGTCACCCTTGTTCGCGGCGAACCCTGTCATTTCGTCACCCTTTCGCGCCGGGAACCCTGACGATTCGTCAGGGGTTGCCAGCGCTCCGGGCGGCAGCCTCTCGCGCACGATGCGGTACCGCTTGGTGGCGTGCCCGCGTGCCGGGGCGTGCATGCCGCACTCCTCGATGAGGCCCTGGTCGAGCAGGTCGCGGATGGCGCGGTGGACGCTGCGCTCCTGCACGTTGAGGAATCGGGCCAGGCCGCCCTTGCTCTGGATGTAGCCGCACCCGGGGTCGCAGAAGCCGAAGATGCGCGCGTAGACGAGCAGGGGAAGGCCGGAGAGGCCCAGGTCCGCCATCATGAAGTGCCGTACCGTCGTGAACTCGCGCGGGGAGGGGCCGTCGCGCCCCTTCGGGCCTGCGGCCGCCATCGGCGCTAGCCCCTTCTGGGCGAGCCGACGATGCTGTTCCGCTCGACCCATGCGACGAGCTCGTCGTGCAGCACGATGCCGTCGCGCGTCTTGCCGCCGATGTAGCGGATTGGGAACTGCTCGTCTGGGGGGGGGGCGGGTCGGCGGGCTCTGGGGCGAGCCGGTACATGGCGTCGCGGCTGATGCGCAGCATCGCGCACGCCTCGTCGGCGCCGAATATCGCGTTGGTCGATGCGATGAGCCTCACCTGGCTCCTGCTAATGCTCTTGGTCATGGTCGCCCTCGAGCTCCTTTCGTCTCGAGGCTCCCTCGCGTGCCCGGCCGCGGGCGGCTCCTGGGGCGGTCGCCGCCGTCATTTTCTCCCGCTCCTCGACTCGATGTAGGCGTCCACTGACGCCCTCGACACCAGGAGCTTCCTTCCGAGCCTGTACGAGTCGATCTCTCCCGACCAGATGAGGTCGTATGCCTTGTTTCGGCTTGCCCTCATGTACTCCTGCATCTCGATCACCGTCATCCATTCGTCGCGGTCTTGGCTTCCCTCGGGCGCGGCGCATTCGGCTGTGCGTGCCATGGTTCCTCCAATCTTCCCGTGCGGCACCGCGCGAGGACACCGCACGACATCGTGTGCCTTTTCGTCTGCGCGACGATTGAACCGCCTGATGGCGATTAGTGAGCACGGCGCGAGCGGAGATGGGTCGAGACGGGTCGAGCTGGTCGGGCCTTCACGAAACGGCCATGAGCCGCGCGCCTTAGCTCGCGGCTAAGTCCCTGAAAAGTAAAAGGCGCCCATGCGGGCGCCTGCCTAGAATCGAAGATTGTTCAGTTGTGGTCGGAATGCTCGTCTTTCGCGGTGCTGTCGTCCGGGGTCCGGCATCTGTCGTTCGCCTCTTCTGTCGTGTTTGATGTTGCGTGTTCTGCGAGCGACCTTGCGCGGGCCTGCCGACCCGTTGCCCCAGGTGCACCCGGGTAAATGGTACCCATCCGTTGGGACAAGGACATTGCGGGAGGGCCGTCTGGGCAAGCTGGGATGGACGAGCGGGCGTCGACGGCTCGATTAGGGCTTCTCCGTTACCCTGCAGCTGTTCTCGGTCGCCCGAACGACAATATCGCCGAGGTCCGCCACGCCCTCGTCGAGCTGAACGGCTTGAGGCCAGACCTCGCGGACCATGGCCATTTGGTCGTCTATCAGCAGGCATTTCGCCATTCGCACCCTATTCCTCATGCCGATGACCTCTTCTCCAAGCCTTTCCGGGTCTTCTGGGTCGAACATTCTCGTACCGCTCTCGTTGACCAAGTGCCCATCAGGATCGAATCGTTCCGGGCTTGATTCTGGGCTAAGGCAATATTCGCGACAGCGCTCACTTTCCAGTAGATCCGCGTTGTCGTTCCGGGATTTAGGAGAATTTCTCTCAGTGAAATCGGATATACCGCATCCATTATTCCGGGCTTCTCAGTTCTGTCATTGACCCAGGTATCACCCGTCTCCTATAGCGAGTGAATATAAAAATAGGGCAGAGTCGCTTGCGCAAGTCCGCCCCTAAAACCGTGAAGGTTTTGCTATCTGCAGGCTATTCTACCAGCCCGAGCGATTCTGTCAACCTGCGAAGGAACTCGAGCGCGGAGCGAGCTGCGGCGTCGGGCCCCTTGTCGGGCAGCGCCTCGGTTTCGCCGCCGGCCCTGGCGAACATCTCGGCGAGCTCGGATGCGGCGCGCGAGCGCGAGGAGCCCTCGGGTACCAAGCCGGAGTGCGCCACGAGCACGGTCGCGACCTCCTGCATGGCCGTATTCCCCATCCACTTCCTCCTGGTCGCCTTGGGAATTCCCACGGCGGCGCCCCTTCGGGAGACGCCGCTGGACGCCGAGCCCCGGGCGGCGCCCCTCTCGGCGAAGCAGTTGATCAGGCACGAGCCGTGCGCGGCGCAGTTGCGGACGGACTTCACGCGCTTGAGGTCGTAGTGGGAGGCCTCGAGGCGCCTGTCGCCCCATCTCCTGGCGCAGAAGCGCACGAAGTCGATGAGGGTGCCGAACGAGGTGAGCTCAAGGAAGGCCCAGGCGGGCATGTCGCCGGAGTACTTCGCGTAGAGGCTCGAGCTGTAGGGGCTGCGGCCGCTCATCTTGAGCTCGCGCAGGCGGTACTCCCTGTTTGCAGCGGTAAGCGATGCCATGTAGTCGGCCACGATGGCGTAGCCGTCCTCTCCGCGGTCCTCCATCTCGCGAAGCAGTGTCACCTTCTGGAAGTGCTCGATGTCGAGCGTCATGCCGAGCAGGGCGTGGCGCAGCTCCTGGTCGAGCGCCGCGAGCAGGCGCAGCTGGCCGAAGTCGAGGTCTACGTAGCGGCCGTCGCGCGGGCCTCCCTCGTATTTCGAGAAGAGTTTGCGGTAGGATGCGAGCTTGAAGAAGTTGCACTTGTCGCGCAGGTAGTCCGCGGCCTCTTCCTCGGAACACAGCTCGAAGGCTACGCCCTTCTGCTTGAGGTGCTCTATCTGCTGCTCGATCGTGAGGATCGGCTTCCTATCGTGGGGTTCGGCCATGCTCGGTCTCCTGTCATAAAAAGTATTGCCTATTTTACCAGCATGTTCTCGACATTCGGTGGAGGCCTCATCGTCGACTCATGGGCAAGCCGCCCGATACGACTCCCTTTCCCTGTCAGCAGCGCAGTCGCCTGACCTGCGAATTTGGAATCGCGTTGGAAGCCGCCCGCGACCAATCATTTGCAGTTGTTGCGAGTGGCTTGCGCGTGATGCTGCGGTTGAGTTTCAGAAACGGCCGATTCCGCCCAATCGGGCATCCGAATCACGGCCGGAAGCTCCTTTGGGACAAAAACAAAAACTCAAAGCCCTGAGTTTGCAAAAAGTTTTTGGAGTTGTCCCAGCTTTTGTCCCCGAAGCCGATGAAACACGACATGGCGTTACCTGGCGGCACTCGGCTCGAGACGGAACCGAAAACTGGGCGCAACTGGAGTGACGGGACGACAGAACCGAAGCCATCGAGTGGGAGTAAACGATATTCGTTGATTTCAAGCCTCTGACCTGCGAAAACAGGTCGGGGGCTTCTTATTTTGCAACCTCTGTGCAACCTTTGCGGTTTCGCGCCCCGTGAACAGGGGACGTAGCACTGTTCACGTCTGGGCCCATGTCGGCACCGATCAATGCCCGCGCTGCTTCTGCTTGCGCTTCAGCTTCCGCTGCTCGAAGCACGTCGTCCGGGATTCCTCGCCAGAGGAGAACTGACCGTTCCTTGCGAAACCGCGAGACCAGCTATATTCGCTTGCTGCGGGCTTGCTTGAGCCAGTTCCTCTTGAAAGAGCCTATACCTCCGAAGAGCTTGTTGTACGTCCCACCGTTCTCCTTGGCCTCGTACTTGACCAAGGCAAGTTCGATAGTGTAGAGGTAATCCGCCACTTGCTCGAGGCGGTAGTCGGTCATCGAGGTCTTGCGACGTCGGACGACCCCTTTTGAGAGGACCTTGCCCACCGAGTCGTCTCGCCCGCGGAACAGAAGGAGCGCATCCTCGCGACCTTCAGCGACCTGTGCTGCGAGATGGAGGGCTGCACCATCGCGCAGGGCCCTTTCCAAAGCGAAGTGTCGAGCCGAAGTGTTGAGCGTCGGCCCTGAATGTTCAATGGCCGTTGTTTTCTGCCCCTCAAGTGGTGAACTTCTCCTCGGGGCTGTTGATTCCCCCACGCGCCCCCTTCCGTTCTCTGTGTTCCCCTTATACTCCTTGTACAAGGAGGTAAGAAGTCATGGACAAGACCGCACAGGACAGCTTGGCAAAGAAGCCCGTCGACATGAGGGACAGGATTCTCGAGCATCTCGAGGCCCTCACCTCTGCCGTCTCGCTCGACGACCTTGCCCGTCTGTCCACCTCCGACATCGCCGAGACGCTCATCATCTCCAGGAGCCTGGCGAGCCAGTACCTCAACGACCTTGTTCGCGCCGGCCTTGTGGTTAAGGTGGCGGGCAGGCCTGTCCGTTATTTTCATCGCCGCGCGTTCCAGAAGCGTTTTCAGGTAAAGCTCTCTGCAAGCGAGTACGCCTCGCTCGCCGACCTCATCCAGGCGACGGGAATCGCCGATCACCGTGACTTCGCGCGTGCCGTGGGCTTTGACCTGAGCCTCAGCTCCGTTGTCGAGCAGTGCAAGGCTGCGGTTCAGTACCCTCCGTTTGGCCTACCCATCCTCTTGAGCGGCGGCGTGGGTGTCGGTAAGTCTTTCCTTTCTCGCCTTGTGTACGAGTACGGCAAGAACCAGGGCTTGCTGTCCCGCGACTCCTCCTATGTGCGCATCGACTGCGCCGGGGTCCCGGACGCCGCCTCGTTCAACGGGCTTCTTGACGAGTCGATCGCGAAATCGCGCGGGGGTGTGGTTTTTGTGAACGGCATCGAGGCACTCTCTCCCTCTGCGATGGAGCACTGCCTTGCGACGGCCCTCGGGCTCGATGCCTCCCAGGATGCGCCGCGCGCTCGCCTCGTTCTTTCGACGACGCTTTCCGCCGATGACCTGAAGGTTTCCTCGGCCTACAGCAAAATGCCCATCTGTGCCCGCGTCCCCTCACTCAAGGAGCGGACCCCCGAGGAGCGCGAGGATCTCATCTTGAGCTTCCTGCGCAGCGAGGGGTGCCGAATCGGTTCTGATGTGAAGATCAGCCGCGGCGCATACCGTTGCCTCGTGAACGCGGACTTTTCCGATAACATCGCCGGCTTGCGCGCCTGCGTGACGAACTGCTGCGCCAAAGCGTTCCTCAATCGCGAGGGCGACTACGTCGTCGTTCGCCCGTATCTTCTTCCCAGCGGGCTCCTCTCCTCCGCGCAGATCGATCAACAGCCCGACGATGGCGTTCTGATCGACGCGTCCCTGGATGCCGCCGAGAGCACAGGGCCGGTCGAGCAGGCGCTCGATGCCCTGTGCTCTCTCGATGAGCGATTCTGCGCCGGGGAGCTCTCTGTCTCCGAGCTCGTCTCGCAAGCTGTCTCCGCTGTGCGCGGCGTTGAGGATCACTTGATCTTCGGCCGCGGCGTTGCCTCCTCGAGGTCGCGCGCCTTCGAGCGCATCGTGGGCGCGGTCCTTGCCGACGCAGGCTCTTCTTATGGCATCGAGCTTTCGAGGAAGGTCGCTTTTCTGCTGGCCCAGGAGATTTGCCTGCAGTTGTGGCCGGGCATCGGCCTGGCTAAGCGAAAGTCTGCCTGTGCGGAGCAAATCTCCCATCTCCTCGGTGCCGTGACCTCCGAATTACCGTTTGCCTCGAGCGTCTCCGATCAGGTCGCCGCAGACGTGGAAGGGGCGCTGGGAATCTCGCTCGATCACTTCACGAAGACGCTTCTGACGCTGTGCGTCGCATCGGAGTCTCGCGACGCGAAGGCCCTTCGGACGCTCTGCGTCATCTTGTCCCACGGCTACTCGACGGCGACGAGCATCGCCGACGCGGCGAACCGTATGCTCGGCATGCATGTGTACGAGGCGGTCGACATGCCCTACGACCAGCAGCTGAAGGACATCGTCGGTCCGCTCCAGCGCCTCGTCGACCGCCATTCCTACTGCACCGGGGTCGTGTTCCTCGTCGACATGGGCTCCTTGGAGGAGGCCTATAAGGCCCTCGAGAACGTTACCGACTCCACTATCGGCGTGGTGAACAACGTCTCTACTGGTCTTGCGCTCGAGATCGGGGTCGGGCTGCTCGGCGGCAAGTCCATCGCCGAGGTTCTTGGCGATGCGACCGCCGCGTGCGTGACGCACTGCAAGGTGATCGAGCGCGTCAACCGTGAGGACGCCATCGTCTTCTGCTCCGAGTCCGGGGTCGACGCCGCGGAGAGGATACGCCAGCTCGTCTCGCAGAGCCTCCCGCGCACCATAGGCGCGCGCCTGCTCACGAGGCCCTTCAAGCAGCTCGTCGCGAACGGGTCGAACGACGCCGTTTTCTCCGAGCACCGCGTCTGCGCCGTCATCGGCACGGGAGACCCCGGGGTCGCCTCCATCCCCTTCGTCGCCCTCGAGGACATCATGTCGACGGCGTCCGCCTCTAAGGTCGATGCCGTGTTCGGCAGGTGGCTTGACGCTTCCGAGCTCTCTTCTTTCCACGAGAAGCTGCTCTCGAACATGACACTGCAGAACGTCATCCGCTCCATCACCATCCTCGACCCGGAGCGGCTATTCCACGAGATCGAGAGCGCCGTGCACGAGCTTCAGCGCAGGACAGGCGAGAAGATCGGCAGCAACGCCATCATTGGGCTCTACGTCCACCTCTGCTGTCTCGTCGAGCGCCTTGTTACCAGAAACCCCATTGAGACCTACGTTGGCCAGGACCGCTTCGAGGAGGAGCGTGCCGATTTCATCGAGTCCTTCAGGCAGAGCTTCTCGAGCATCTCGACGCGCTATCGCGTAGAGGTTCCCGTAAGCGAGATCGCATATGTCTTCGACTACATAAGCGTGAGCGCCGCCCCGGCGCGAGAAGAGCGCCTCGGCTCCTCGGACCTCCTGCTCGACGAGTGACCTTCCCCGCGCCGCCGCAAGCTGACCGCGCGTCCTCAATAATTCGATAACCCCTTGCCCGGCGCGAATCCGGATAGCGCCGAGGCAGTACCGAACGTAAAACTTCATTTGATAGGAGCAAACATGAGTGTTGTTATGGCACGAATCGACAATCGCCTGCTTCACGGCATCATCGTGACGCAGTGGGCCCCGGTGTCGGGCGCGACCCGAGTCATGGTCATCGACGACAAGGTCGCCGGCGACGAGGTCCTGAAGTCCACTATGAGGATGGCGCGCCCCGCGGGCATGGCCGTCTCGATCATCTCCGAGCAGACCGCGCTCAAGAACTTCGCGGCGGGCAAGTACGACCGCGAGAAGGTCTTTGTCATCGCCAAGGAGCCCGAGACGATCCTTCACCTGGTCGAGTCGGGCATCGAGCTCCCGTCGCTGATCGTCGGCGGCTCGCTCGTCAAGGAGGGCGGCGTCCAGCTCACCCAGCGCGCCTATGCCTCCGCCGAGAACGTCCAGAGCTACAAGGCGCTCATCGCCCGCGGCGTCAAGGTGACGGCACAGTTCGTGCCCGCCGACAAGCCCGTCTCCGTCGCCGACCTCATCTAAGGAGGGATCATGGTCAACTTCACTATCCTGCAGGTCGTCCTTTTGACCCTGCTGGCCTTCATCAAGCACGTGGACTACTACGGCATCCCGATGATCTTCGTCAACTATGCCGTCTTCTGGGGCCTTATCACCGGCGTCGTCATGGGCGACTGGCAGACCGGCCTCGTCATCGGCGGCACCATCCAGCTCATGCAGCTCGGCGTCGCGGGCTTCGGCGGCTCGTCGATTCCCGACTACGGCACGATGGCCATCATCGCCACCGCCTACGGCGTGACCCTGGGCGCGGACACGGGCCTCGCCATCGGCCTGCCGGTCGGCATGCTCGGCATCCAGCTCGACGTCATCGTCAAGATCCTCAACGGCTTCGTCGTCGAGAAGTCCCAGAAGTTCTGCGACGAGGGCAAGTTCAAGCAGATGAACGCCATCCTGTGGGTCTGCCCCGTGCTCTTCGGCCTGTGCGCCGCCCTGCCCGTCTTTGTCTCCGTGACCCTCGGCCAGCCCGCCGTCAACTGGCTCCTCGAGGTTATGCCCCAGTGGTTCCTTTCCGGCCTCACCCTCGCCGGCAAGATGCTCCCGGCCGTCGGCATCGCGATGCTGCTGCGTTACATGCCCACTGGCAAGTACTTCCAGTACCTGCTCGCCGGCTTCTTCCTCTCGGCCTTCCTGAACGTGCCCATCATCGGCGCCGCCATCGTCGGCGTTGCCCTCGCGATCGCGTTCTACCAGCGTGCCGAGAGGGACACCGAGCTCGCCGCCCACGCTTCCGCAGACGCCTTCATCGGAGAGGATGAGTAACCATGGAAAACGAGAACATCACCGCCGTCGCCGAGGGCAAGCCCTCCGGCTACAAGGTCACCAAGAAGGACCTGCGCAACGCGAACTGGCGCTGGCTCATGAGCGTGTGCACCTTCAACTACCAGACCCAGCAGGGCGCCTCAGTCGCCTACGCCCTCTCGCCGGTCCTGAGGAAGATCTACACGAACGACGAGGATTATAAGCAAGCGCTCAACAACCACTTCCGCTACTACAATACCCAGCCTTGGCTCGCCGCCATCATCCTTGGCGCCTGCGTGGCCATGGAGGAACGCGACGGCCTAGCGGCGGCGGACGCCGTCCAAGACCTGAAGATCGGCACCATGGGACCGCTCGCCGGCGTCGGCGACTCCCTGCTCATGACCATGATCCCGACCATCATGGGCTCCATCGCCGCCTACATGGCCATCGAGGGCAACCCCGTGGGAGCCGGCATCTGGTTCGCGCTCATCCTGGCCATCTTCTGGGTCCGCATGCACGCCCTCGAGTTCGGCTACAAGCAGGGCGTGAAGCTCGTCACCGACTTCAGCGAGAAGCTTCCCAACCTCACTGCCGCCGCCTCCGTGCTCGGCCTCACCGTGGTCGGCTGCCTCATCGCCTCGGTCATCGGCGTCACCTGCCCGATTAGCTTCAGCTTCGGCGACGTTTCGATGGAGATTCAGCCGCTGCTCGACAAGATCCTGCCTGCCATGATCCCCGCCGCCATCACGGGAAGCGCGTATTACCTTCTTACCAAGAAGAACGCGAGCATGACGGCCCTCATCCTCGTGGTGATCGTCCTCGCGATGGTCGCCTCCGCCGCTGGCATCCTCGCCTAGCTTCGACCCAAGAGATTGGTGAATCAATGAGAAAGATAGTTGTGGCGAGCCATTCCCTTCTCGCCCAGGGCTTCAAGGACACCCTCGAGTTCCTTACGGGTAAGAGCGACGCCGTCAACGCCGTGTGCGCCTACGTGAACGACAACGGCGAGGGGCTCGACGCGGCGGTCGAGGCGGCTCTTTCGGGCACTGACGAGGTCGTCGTCCTCACCGACGCGCTCGGCGGCAGCGTGAACCAGCGCTTCTCCCGCTTCGCCTCCGACCGCATCCACGTGATCGCGGGTGTCAACCTCCCGCTCGCCATGACGGTCGCGCTCGCGCGCCCCGACGAGAAACTCGACTTCGACGCCCTCGTCGACGAGGCGCGCCAGCAGATCGTCTACGTGAACGGTGCCAGTTCCGCCGAGTGCGAAGACGACGAATAGAGGAGGTCGACGATGAGAGAGTTCCTTAAAGATGTGTGGATGCACGGCGGTGAGGAAAGCCGCGCCATCACCCCCGAGAACATCACGGGCGAGAAGGGCCGTGCCGCCATGTCGGCCAGCCACCTCGGCGTCGGCCGCAAGGGCTCGTGCTGCGTGCCCCTTGAGTCCGGCGAGACCATCACGCTCGCGGACATCGAGGGTCCCGGCATCATCCGCCACATCTGGATGACCGTCCCCGACAAGACCGCCGCCGGCAGCTTCGTCATGCGCGACCTCGTGCTGCGCTTCTACTGGGACGACGAGGAGACCCCCTCGGTCGAGTGCCCTGTCGGCGACTTCTTCTGCAACGGCTTCGGTGAGCGCGCCATCGTCAACTCGATGCCCATCTGCGTGAACCCGACGGGCGGCATGAACTGCTACTTCGAGATGCCTTTCAGGAAGCACGCCAAGGTCACGCTTACGAGTGAGCATCCCGGGTTCATTAAGTACATCTTCTACACGTTCAACTACGCGCTCACCGACGTGCCGGACGACGCCATGTACTTCCACGCCCGTTTTAACCGCGAGCGCAGCACCCGCAGGGGCGTCGACTACACCGTGCTCGACGGCGTGCGCGGTAAGGGCTACTACGTCGGCACCTACATGGCCCTGTGCGCCCTGGAGCGCTATTGGTGGGGCGAGGGTGAGATGAAGTTCTTCCTCGACGGCGACGAGGAGTTCCCCACGGTCACCTCGACGGGAGCCGAGGACTACTTCGGCGGTGCCTGGGCCTTCCTCGACAGGCCGCCCCATGCGCTGCCCGAGGCGCAGTGCTTCAACACGCTGTTCGCCGGCTACCCGTACCGCTCGACGCGCGACGCCACGCGCGACCGCTTCAGCGCGGGCAAGCCGAACCCGAACCCGATGCTCGCGACCAACGACGACGCGCTGCCCAGGCACGGCCTCTACAGGTGGCACCTTCCCGACCCGATCTCGTTCAAGGAGGACCTGCGCGTGACGTTCCAGGACCTCGGCAACGACGACATCAAGCTCTACGAGCGCGAGGACGACATCTCCACCGTCGCCTACTGGTACCAAAGCGAGCCGCACGCCGTGCTCGCCCCGTTTGCCGCAAGGCAGGACCGCGTGCCCAGGTAGGGTCGCCTCGAAACAAGCCAACGTTATGGGCGCCCGCGGTTGACCATGACTGCGGGCGCCCCTTTGTAAGGAGGATCACATGAGCGAAAAGCAAATGAGGCTCGGCGCCCTCGAGGCCGGCGGGACCAAGATGGTCTGTGCCGTGGTGTCCGGCGACGGCGAGGTTCTCGACCGTATGGAGACCCCGACGCTTACGCCCGCCGAGACCGTCCCACAAATGGTCGAGTGGTTCACCGCCCGCGATGTGAACGCGTTGGGCATCGGCGCCTTCGGCCCGACCTGCGTCGACCCCAACGATGAGCGCTACGGTTCCATCCTCCAGACGCCCAAGCTCGCGTGGCGAGGCTATGGTCTTCGCGCCGCGTTCGCCGACGCCCTCGGGATTCCGGTGACCTACGACACGGACGTGAACGTTGCCTGCCTCGGCGAAGTAGTCTTCGGCTGCTGCAAGGGGCTCGAGGACGCCGTCTACGTGACCATCGGCACCGGCGTGGGCGCGGGCGTCATGTGCGCGGGCAGGCTCCTTCACGGCATGCTGCACCCCGAGGCCGGCCACATGCTGGTAAGGACCCGTCCCACCGAGGAGGGACGCTGCGTCTGCCCGAGCCACGCGAGCTGTCTCGAGGGCCTCGCCTCCGGCCCCGCCATCGCCGCGCGCTGGGGAAAGCCCGCGGCCGAGCTCGCGGACAACGCTGAGGTGTGGGCGCTCGAGGGGGATTATCTGGGGCAGATGTGCGCGAACCTCGTGCTCATGTACTCGCCTCGCCGTATCGTCCTCGGCGGCGGCGTGATGCACCAGGAGCAGCTCTACGGCATCGTCCGCAAGAAGACCCTCGAATATCTGGGTGGCTACATCCAGACCGCCGAGCTTAAGGACATAGAGAGCTACATCTGCGCCCCGGGCTGCGGCGGCGACCAAGGAATCCTTGGCGCGGCCGAGCTGGCAAGAAGGGCGCTCGCGTAACTTGCGCTCTCTCCGCCATACAACGCGTTAAGAAAAGACGAGCGCTTCTTGCCAATTGGGCGGCAAGAAGCGCTCGTCTTTTGCATTTTTGTCTCTCAAAATCTTATTTTCACGATTTGCATTTTCATCCCTTTGTCACCGACCCTTGCGAGAAACCGGAAAAAGCCGCTGACAGAAGGGTCTCTCAAATCGTTGTAACCCAGCATATAGCCGCGACTTGTGACCTGCAGACGGCTGTCCCACGCGCCGATTTCCTTGGCGGCATCCGAAACCGCAAAATATGCCCCCACATCCTTGATTTTTGCAGTCCTAAGCCATGTTTTTGCGATCATCTTTACTGCCGTCCGATTGGCGGCATCAAAGACCAGCACACCGCATGGGAAAGCGTTCGCCATTCCCCGCACCAGTTCCCGGACCTCCTGGGTCAGAAAGTAATAGAACACCCCGGAGGCAAAGAACACCGCCCCGCCGGAGGCATCGATTTTGCCAAACCATGCGGTGTCTTTCAGGTCGCAGGGGATATTTTGTTCCCGATCCCCGGCAGGCAGTAGCTGCTGCCGCAAGGCAATCACATCCGGGAAGTCCAGATTGTAGATCTTGCATCTACCGTTGTCGCAGGTTCTGCCGGTGTTGTCCAACCCGCAGCCCAGATTGACCACCGCCGCATTGGGATGGCCTTTCAGGTAATCCCGCACCTCGAAAGCAAGGTCACTCTGCCGCATGGCCACCTCCAGCGCACCAAAGCGCTGCATCAGGCTGCGGGAGTTTTTCTCTGCCTCTGAAAAGTCGTAGTCGATCTGGTCGAGCAGGCGAACCGCTGTTTCATCCCTGTAAAGGTTCGGGTACAGCTCCGTACACAGCTTTCGGGAATACAGCGGGAGGATCAGCGTTTCTTGCACGGTGTTTTTCTCAATTTTACATTTCATAGGTTTCTTCCTCAGTGAATAAAAACTGTCATAAGTGCCGCCGCCAGCACAGCCGCTATGACCGTCATGCCTATCGCCATGTGCAGGATGGATGCAAAAATGTTTGCCCCGCCGCCGCAGCCGCAATCCAGCACCTTGGCATTTGGCGCAAGTCGTAGAAATTGAAGTCCCCACTGCGCCACAGGGCTGTGGCCCAGATTCATCATGGCAACCATAAGTTTTCCGCCGAGTCCCACGGGCTTGCGGGTGTTTTCAAAGAACGACATCTGGCCTCTCCGATTTCGTGCATTCCGCATAGGTCAACGGGAACGAGGCCTTCAGCACCGCGCTTTTCTGCACCGCCCAGCCGTTTTGACGCAGGAAACGTAGGTATTCCTCGCTTGTCCACCTGCTGTGGAGGGGGAATCCCGCCATACTCATGAAAAAGGCTTTTGCCTTGCCGGAAACCGAGTTTCCCGCGTGGGTGAAGGTTGGCGCGATGAGCACGCCGTCGTCCTTCAGCACCCGCCTGATTTCTTGTAGGGCCTTTTCCGGATGCGGCACTATGTGAAGCGCGTTGGACGCGATCACCACTTCGAAGGACTTCTGTGCATAGGGCAGGCGGAACATATCTTGTACGGAAAAGTGCAGCTTTGCGGATTGATTGTCCCGCTTTGCTTCAAGGATCATCTTTGCAGAAGCGTCTGTAGCTTCGATGTGTGCCGCCGCATTCACGATGCTCTTTGCGATAAGCCCCGTGCCGGTGGCAACCTCCAGTACGGTTTTTGCTTTCACTACCGGCCTGATCAGCTCATACATCTTCTCATACGCCGCCCGGTCCTTTCGCATGAAACGGTCGTACCGACCGGCATTCTTGTCCCAGAAGCCCTTGCGTCCGTGCATGGCTGTCGCCCCCAAACAGTTAGAGCTATCTAACTATAACACACGAATCATGCAGCAAAATAAGGCTAACCTTATTTCTTGGCTAAGATGCATCTCTTCGGTTTTCGCTTATAACGGCGCGAGTCAGATACTAGGCTGGAGCTGAAGAAGGAGCTTGGCGGACAGGTAGGTCGATACCGGTTCCCGGAACGGTGATCCAGCCAATTACACCAGGGCTCTAGTCATTGAGTGGGAATAGAAAATTCCTTAGTTATGGGGGTATAAATTTGATTTCCTTCAGGATAAACCCCCATGACTATATGAATTGACCCGCTGACTTCAATGAAGATTGGAGGGTAACGGTCAGGGGTGACGGCCCAGCGAGTGTTATTTTGCGAGCTATGCGCATTGAAAGCGACCTTTCGTGGTATAAACTACTTGCCGGAAGCCGCGGCTTTCAGAGTACGGCTTACGTGTACGTTTAACCTCCGTGGGCGACGGGGTGCCGCAAGGCGTAGAATATCGCCCACCTGTAGGGGCCTGCAGCGATGCGGGCCCCGCTTCGTATGAAGGGGGCGTAACCGATGAAGATCGTATCCATCTCTCAGGATTTCTTCGACCTCGTCGAGGGCGACCGCGAGCTCATGCTTAAGCACAATCGCCCCTGCATCGTGGTGGTGAGGCTGCGTTTCCGCGGGAAGCGCAGGGACTTCGCCGTGCCGCTGCGTTCCAACATCGCCCCTAACGTGCCCAAAGACCAGTACTTTGCGTTGCCACCCCGCCCCACGACGCGCCCCGGCTGCCGCCACGGCATCCACTACATCAAGATGTTCCCCATAACCAAGGCCTACCAGCGCCGCTTTAGGACCGAGGGCTCGGCCTACTACGAGACGCTCCAGCGCATCATCGACGGCAACACCAAGCGCATTGTCTCCGAGTGCCAGGCATACCTCGACCGCTACGAGCGCGAGGGAAGGCCTCGCTTTGCCGTCGACATCGACCGCATCGTGGGGCTGCTGGAGGGCGAGAAGTAGGGCACCTGGGACATCAAGGTGATCACGGGGATGCGCCGCTCCAGCAAGTCCGAGCTCATGAAGGCGTTCTCCACCTCCGTTGCTCGGAAGGACCCATCCTCCAACAACGTCTACATCGATCTGCTGGACCTCGACAACGAGCTACTGCTCGAGTACCAGCGCTGCATCGCGAAATCATAGAGCGGCACAAAGAGGGCGCCCGCAACCGTCTCTTCATCGACGAGGTGCAGCTGTGTGAGGGGTTCGAGAAAGCAATTAACAGCATTCACGCGCGTGGCGGATGGGATATCTACCTCACGGGATCGAACGCGTTCCTCCTGAGTTCGGACCTGGCGACCCTGTTCACAGGGCGCCACGGGGAGGTACACATCCTCCCCTTCAGCTTCGGCGAATACCGCTTCTACTTTGACGAGCAGGGGGCCGTCGACGACGACTTCGACGGATTCATCAGGCGCGGCGGGCTCGCCGGGTCCTACGATTACGATGGCATCTCGGAGTCGTACGGTTTCCTTCGGCGCGGGCGGATCACCCACCGCCGATCTAGAGGCACTCGGTCAGAATCTGAAACACCTCGCTGCGCTCCAGTTTCTTGGCGCAGCCGCCGGTGAGCACGCAGGTCTCCGCAACCTTGTGCAGCGTCTCGTCGGACGCGTCGGAGCCCATCTCGGCGAAGCTCGTGGGAAGCCCCGTCTCGCCGATGAACGTCTGCAAGCGGTCGATGCCTTCGAGCGCCACCGTAAGGTCGTCTTTGCCCTCGCCGTCGACGCCCCACACCTCGCGCGCCCAGCGGGCGAACTGCGAGGGCGCCTCGGGGGCCAGGTGGCGGTAGAGCGCAGGGTGGATGACCGCGAGGCCCATTCCGTGGTTGGTGTGGGTGTACGCGCCGTACTGGTGCTGGATCATGTGCGCCTGGAAGTCCGTTGACTTGCCGATCTTAAGCACGCCGTTCTCGGCCATGGCGGAGTCGTATACGAGCTCGCTTCGGGCATCGAGGTTCTGGTCGTCGTCCGCGATGATCCGCATGTTGCGGATGACGTTACGCTGGATGGCGAGGTTGATGTCGTCGGTGACATTGCGCCCGCGCGGGCTTCCGAAATAGCTCTCCATGCAGTGCGAGAGCGTGTCGAACGCGCCGCTCATGAACTGCGCGTGCGGTACGGTGAGCGTGAGTGCCGGGTCGAGCGCCGCCCACATGGGCATCGCCCCCAGATAGGCGCCCTTCACGTGCGTCTCCTCGTTGGTGATGACGGCGCCGTTGTTCTGCTCGGCACCCGTGCCGGAGAGCGTAACGATGCAGCCCATGGGGATGAACGAACTCGGCATCTTGCCGTCGGCGTGCTCGAACGTCTCGATGTCCTCGTCAAGCATCGCCTGCGCGGAGACTACCTTGCAGCAGTCGAAGACCGACCCGCCGCCGACGGCGAGAATGAAGTCGACCTGCGCCTCGCGTGCGAGCGCGGCGCCTTCCTGGCACTTCTCGTAGGTCGGATTGGGCATGATGCCGCCGAAGTCCACCACGCGCTTGCCCGCGCTCGTGAGCTTATCGACCACGTGGCCGTAGACGCCGGTTCGTTTGACCGAGCCTCCGCCGTAGGCGAGCATCACTGTCTTGCCCATGGCACCCATCTCGGCATCGAGTGCCTGGTCCATGGCTCCCTCGCCGAAGTAGTTCCTGACCGGGTAGTCGTACGTGAATGAGTTCATGGCAATTCCTCCTAGTAAGTTATCAGTGCGGTCTGACGCTCGTCTACACGTTGCGCACGAGCCCGGACATCCATTCGATGGTGGCGGGGTCGTGGTGGTCGAAGAACGCGCTGCGCCCGGTGTCGAGCGCGGCGATGGCGACCATCTCGTCGTCGCCCAGCGCGAAGTCGAAGACGTCGAAGTTCTGCTCCATGCGATCGCGGTGCGTGCTCTTAGGGATGCAGACCACACCGCGCTGCAGCAGCCAGCGCAACACGACCTGGGCGACCGTCTTGCCGTGCGCCTCGCCGATGCGAGCGAGGACCTCGTTGCGGAAGAGGTCGTTTCTGCCCTCCGCAAAGGGCGCCCAGCCCTCCATGGCTACCTCCTTGCCGACCATGTACTCCTGCGCCTCGCGCTGCTGGAAGAACACGTTGCACTCGACTTGGTTCACGGCGGGGGCGATGCGGTTGAACGAGATGAGGTTTGCGAGGTGATCGGGGTAGAAGTTAGCTGTGCCTATGGCGCGGATAACGCCCTGCTCGTAGAGCTCCTCCATGGCGCGCCACGCGCCGAAAACGTCGCTGAACGGCTGATGGATGAGGTAGAGGTCGACGTAGTCGAGCCCCAGCCGCTTGAGCGACGCGTCGAAGCCGCGCTTGGCCCCCTCGTAGCTCACATCCGACATCCACAGCTTGGTCGTCACGAACACCTCGTCGCGCGGCAGGCCGCTCGCGCGAATGGCGGGGCCCCCCCCCCCCCCGTTATAGAA
>UQJA01000031.1 GCA_900541285.1 uncultured Collinsella sp. | reverse complement strand
TCCCGCCGCGCCGGCGCAAGACGTTGCGGACGAGTCTGACGACGATTACGTTGAACAGCCGAGGCGCGTGTCTTACGAGAGCGATACTGATTTCTCTGCCGAGATTCCCGCGGCAACGCCCCATGCCGATATTGCATCCGCGTTCTCTTCGATTGGCGCCAGCGCTTCCAGCTTCTTTAAGGGTGCGCTTGCAAAGGGCAGGAAATTTGTCGACGATTTCGAGGAGAAGCGCGCTGCCGCACGCGAGGCTGCCGAGCAGGAGGCTATCGCTCAGCAGCAGGCAGCCGAGGCGGCACGTGAGCGCGCGGCGCAAGAGTTTGAGCAGAACGAGGCTATGCAGTCCGGGCCCGTCGACGCTGCCGAAGCTACGACGTCCTTTGAGTCCCAGCAACCGACGTCAGCGGATGTTGTTGAGGCAACAACGTCTTTCGAGGCTCAGCAGCACGTCGATAGCACCATGTCGTTTGATGCCGCGCAGTTCGATTCCACGATAACGTTTGAAAAGCAAGGCACCGCAATTGCCGAGCCCCTTCCTGTTTCCGATGAGCAGGGCGACACGGCAGACGATGACGAGCCCATTGATGCTGCCGAAATCCAAGATGCCGCCGAGGACGAGTCCGTCGAGGCCAACTCTGACGAAGAGCAATACGCGGCAGCCGATCAAGGTGATTCGACCGAGGTCGAGCAGGAGGAAGTGCCTGCGGTTTCCGAGACTCCCGAGACGGATGAGTCGAGGCCTTACTCCACGCAGATTTTCACCATGCCGACCCCGAGTGGTTCCGGTGCCACGGTTGCCGATGTCGCTCCC
This sequence comes from uncultured Collinsella sp., assembly GCA_900541285.1. GTDB lineage: Bacteria > Actinomycetota > Coriobacteriia > Coriobacteriales > Coriobacteriaceae > Collinsella. The sequence continues at coordinate 16,289 of UQJA01000031.1, read as the reverse complement.
ATCCAGGACGAAACGGTCGATTCCCTTATGGCCCAGATTTCCTCCCAGGCATCACCGCGTCCGCAGATGAATGTTCCCGATCCGGCGTCGGCACCGTCGCCTGCGCCCTCTTCGTCTCCGCTGGCTTCGGTCCCCGATCCGTCGCTGCCGTCGATGAAGCAGGCAAACGTTGCGTCTCGCACGTCGCTGTTCGACCTTCCCGATCCCTCTGCCCAGGTCAACGACCCCTTTGCTACTGCCCAGGGTCCCGAACCCACATCGGCACCCGTTGCGCCTCCTATGCCCGTTGCGTCGGGCGCGCAGCCGATCGAGACCATTTCGGCTCCCGCCCCGGCGGCACCCAAGTCTCGTAAGCGCGGCCTGGGTGGCCTGTTCGGCCGTAAAAAGAAAAACGAGCAGGACAGCATGAGTGACTGGCTGGGCGTCGAAGACGATTACGATGCCAAGAAGTCCGGTCGCGGTATCGGTTCGTGGGATAACTTCGAGGACGATAACGATGGCTGGAAGGGCGGCGCTACGTCTTCCGATGGCGCTTCTTCCGAAGATATGCTCTCGGCTGTCGCCTCTATGGGCGATGATGAGCTGCTCGGTCACGATATCTGGTTTGTGGCAACGGGCGCCTCGGATTGTGATGGCGCCGGCATGAAGGCCTTCTTGGCTTCGCACCGCGATAAGCTCCGCGGCGTATTCTTCATCAATCTTGAATCCGTCGGCGCCGGTAGGCTTTCGGTGGTGACGGTTGAGGGCGAACAGCAGCTGCTCAAGGGCGATCGCCGCATCATGAACCTGGTCAGCAAGGTGTGCAAGTCGTTCCATGTCGATTGTGGCGCGCTCGAGATGCCCTATGCCAAGACCGATGCCTATGCCGCGCTCGAGGCGAGCCGCCGAGCCCTCACCATCGCCGGCGTGGACGGCACGCGTCTGGCTTGCGCTCGTACCGAGGACGACCTGCCCCACAATGTCAACCCGACGAACATTGCCACGGTATCCGAGGTCGTGACCGAGGTTATCCGCCGTTCGTAGACGGAGCTCTAAGGAGTCAACGTGTTTTCGTATATTAAGCGCCATTGGCCTGTCTACGTGATTTTGACCTTGATTGCCATTGCGTTAGGATTTGGGGCTGCCTACATCGTGGGTGCGAAGGGCTCGACCCCCGCCTCCGCAATCAGCGAAGAGGTGGAGCAAGAACAGAGTACGGGTGCCGATGGGATTCCTGAGTCCGAGCAGGCAATCGTTGATGGTGGATCTTCGTCTGCAGAGTAGATACGGCGATTTACATGATTGAAAGTGGGCGAGCCAGTCCCCTGGCTCGCCCGCTTTTTCATCGCGCTAGCGCTTCTTTGGGATCGACCTAAGGCGAGCGAACCATAGGGCTGCGGCACCCGAGGTCAGGAGCGCGGTGATGCAAGCGGCGATGGGAACTGATCCTGTTGCCGGTAGGTCCTGCGGTAGGGTACAGCGTTGAATGACGCTGTCCTCGTCATGCGACTCAAGTTTATCGCCGCCACCGTTGCGGCAAAGATCGACGCGTGCGCTGTTGGTGAGTGCGGTTTGGGGCGTATAAGCCGACGTTGCCTGCATGTGTACGACTGCGCCCCGAGCGTCTGTGCCAAGGATTGCTTTGGCATCGTCAAGGTCGTCGTGCTCATCTTTGAGATCATCGCGGGTCCAAGAATCCGCATCGCTTCGAGTCGTAAAGTCGGCGGCTACCGCACCGTATTCAATGCGAATGCCCGTTACGACGGTATTGGACGCAAGGTCGAGTTCTTTCGCCTCGAGTGTGGTGGATTCCGTGGTCGAGACATCCGCCTTCCAGAGGTGCCAGCCGTCGTAATCGACGAGGCGGCAATCCTCACCCAGACTTTCCCTTACTTCGTCGGACTCAAGCCAAGGATTTTCGTGCCCATCGTCAAGTGTCGCGTTTGCCGGCTCATCGACGTCTGTCGAGTCCAACGGCGTCGTGCGATACCACACGTTGCACAGACCATTGAGGTCGCCGATGGCGACGGGGGTTTCGATTGAGACGAATCTCGCCGTATCGTCCTCGGCACACTCAAGATCATCGGTAATTGTGAACTCATCAACCCAGGTAGTTGAATCGTTTCGAGCGTCGATGGTATAGGAGAAAAGCCCTTCCGTATTGGTTTGCATCGCGGCACGGTTTTTACCATCGCCGTTAGCCAACAGGCCCTTTTCGATAGGTTGGACAAGTTCCTGACGCTTGTCGACCTGCCCCTTGATCTCGATGGGCGCATCCTTCATCGCGACGGATTGGACTTCTCCCGTATCCTTTATTTCAAACGTTATCTCCTCGGCAAGGTCATAGGTCCGCGGAGACATCATTTCGCGCAACGAGTAGGTGCCGGGTGCAAGATGTTCGACGCGGTGCGGCTTGTCGGATGAGGTCCAGGAGTCTATTTCGGTTTTATCGGGACCATATAAGGTGAGCTGTGCGCCTTCCACTTCCTGCTCACCGCTTGCATCGACCTTGGAGATATCAACCTTGGTGTAATCGTCGGATACGTTAAGCCGTGCTTCTACAACGGGTGTTTTCTGGTCGGCATAAGTAAGGTCGACAATATGGGTTGTCTGATCGAGCAAGAAGCCTGCCGGCGCTTGAGTCTCGACAACCTCGTAGCGTGCGGTGCCAGATCCCAGTGGGAGGTTGTCCGCGCGTGCTTCTCCAGTTTCATCCGTCGTGACGGTCGCGACGGTCTCACCGTCGAGCGCGGCAATGCTACCGTCGGGGCGCACGATATCACCCGAGGCACGGATCTCAAAGACGGCGCCCGCGAGGCTGCTGCCGTCTATGGCATCGGTTTTAACGATCCTGATGTTTCCGGTCGCGGCGTGGTCATAATACGAGGCGATTGCAACGGGCGTTAGGTTCATGTCGGCGGGTATGTTTACCTCGATCTCTTCGCCGACAAGATAGGGCTCTTTGGCCGAGGTTTCGCGTACATAATAGGTGCCCGGCATGAGCGATTCGGGCAGTGTGACGGTGCCGGTCGCGTCAGTCGTAAAGGTGTCCATTACGTTATGTGCTGGATACCAGCAAGTTTGTGAGACAGGTTCGTGATTGCTGTCGAGGAGTTGGAAGGTGAATCCGGCTAGGGGAACAGAAGCGCCTGTTTGGGCATCGCGTTTTACAATCTGGAGATGCGTCGACAGCGCGTGGTTGTCCACAATATAGTGAAGCTCGGCCCCGTCGGAAATCTGATTGGCCCCGACGGTCCATTCCCCTGCACGTTTAAAACCCTCGGGGACGGTTTCCGGAACCTCGCGAATCGTGTAGCCGGCACGGTCGTATGGGACAGCTCCGTGGACACCGGCGGGTCGCTTGCCTGTGCCGAACCATGCTTCGGGCTGATCTTTGGTGGAGGCAAAGCCATAGATGTTTGTGGTCAGTGTGCCAACAACCTGCTGAGAGCTGTTGCTGACAACCTCAAAGACAACACCACCCGCCGGCTGCTCCAGGCCGGATTGGTCGCTATTGCCGCAATCCTTGAATTTGGAAATCTCAAGGTTAAACGCAATGGGGATATCGGAAACGCGAGATTCGATCTCGACCACGCCTGAATCGCCGAGCTGGTCGGCTCCAACGGTATAGGTCCAGCTGTCGTTGGATGGCAGGTAGCCCTCGGGGGCTTTTGATTCGTAGATGGTAAAGGTTCCTAAGGGGACATCGGCGAGGGTGGCCCGACCGCTTTCGTCGGTCGTGAGGATTTGTGCCCATCCAGGGGTTGATTGCGACACACACGTGAACTCTGCTCCTGCGAGCGAAGCTCCCACCTGGTGGCCGGCATTCGTCGCGGTATCGAGTTTTACGATACGCAGGTTGATGGTGCCGGGCTGTTCATCAATGGCGACCAGCCCGCCGTCATTCCCCGTGGTAAAGGCAATACGATCGTGGCGGGGGACATAGCCGGCCGGCGCCTTCGTTTCAACTAGGTAGTATGCCGTGTTGGGCAGAAGTGTTGCTTGCGCTCGACCGTTGCTGTCCATCTTGATGGTGCCGACACGCGCGCCGCTGGCGCTCTCAAAAATATCGAATGTTGCCCCGGTAAACTGATAGGTATTGTTTCCGCTGGTAATAACGGTGTTAGCAGACTGCTTTTGGAAGGAAACAGACACCGCCGGCAGTACATAGAGCATGTCTTGACGTTTGCTGCCGCCCGATACGGCCCCTAGATAGCGTCGCGCGCGGTGCGGAGCGGCTTTGATGCTTCCTGATTTTGCGCTGTCGTGGAGCCACCGCGCAGCCGCCACGACTTCATTGTCGGCGGTAAAGTGTCCGCTCTTGGTTTTACCCTGAGCGGTCGTGTAGGAGTAGGTGCCGTCGACATGGGTAGTGCCGTTGAGCATCCATACGGCAAGCTGGGTGGCGGCGCGGGCGCGATCGGGTGAAAGATGGTAACCGCCAAACGACGTGGTGGTGGGATATCCGTGACAAACGATTGCCGCGAACTCGTCGTCGAGCCACACCCAGCCTTGATCAAAGTTGAGCCATGGGCCGCCCGGTTTGGTGGGGCCGGGGCGCTCCTGGTTCATGCAGTAGGCAATCGAGGTGTCTTGAGCTTCATACTTGCCGATGAAGAAGGGTCCACAATCATCGCTAATAGTGCGGAAGCCGAGCTGGTCGTAGCCATCGACGGCAAATGCGGCTCCCGGTGCCAGGCAGCCGAAAAGCAGGAAGAGGAGCAGGAGCAGCGGACCTGTTGCGATTGCGCTGTGGACAGAGTGCGTGGGTGCGTTGGACATGGCTGCTCCTTATCCCTCGTGCGTCGCACGGGGAGGCTGCGACGCGTAGGATGAGGCTACCCCCGAGGTTCATGCGGGTAAGTACCGGAGCCTGACCAAAAGCTTGCCCAATTCCTGACAAATTGAGCTCAAATACAACAATCAAGCAAAAGCGCAGGTAGAAGATAGGGAGAACAGGAAGTCAAAGGTCCTCGTCTCCACAATTGACGCGATTTTCAAACGAATCTCCACAGCTAAAACAAGCATCGACACCCTTGTATCGAACAAGACAACCGCGTTATACTATCCCCCACATATGCGGGCATCGCCAAGTGGTAAGGCATCAGCTTCCCAAGCTGACACTCGCGGGTTCGAGTCCCGTTGCCCGCTCCAGTTAAGAGCACAAGCACGGCACCATCACGGTGCCGTGCTTTTTTCAATAAAGTGCCGGGACTCGAACCCGACAGGGTGCGAGCGTTAAGCAAACGCGAAGCGTTTGTAGCGAGCAGGCGAAGGCGCCGACAGGCGCCTGAAGCCGGTGCGGATTTGCGAAGCAAATACGCGGACGTTCCGTTGCCCGCTCCATCGAGCGCGGAAGACCTCGGGACGGCCAATTCAACAAAGTCTCCCCCATCGTCTCCGTGAATCCGAGGAGATCGCCGCAGCCGGTGCGGATTTGCGAAGCAAATACGCAGACGTCCCGTTGCCCGCTCCATGGAGCAAGGAAGATTTCGGGAATGGTAGATTCAGCCTGCTTTGTCCCCGCACTTCCCCGGGTCTCGGTATGCCACTGAAGCCGGTGCGGATTTGCGAAGCAAATACGCGGATGTCCCCATGGCCGCTTTTGCGGCAAAATGTTAGGTTAATGCCTACTGCCCATACTTGCACCTGCGCACGGTACAATGGTTGGGTTACGACCAACGTGCCAATAACCAAAAAGGAGCCGCTATGATCGATCGCTATACCCGCCCGGAGATGGGACACATCTTCTCCCTCGAGAACAAGTACGCCATTTGGCAGGAGATCGAGGTTCTGGCCTGCGAGGCCCAGGCGGAGCTCGGCAAGATCGGTATTTCCAAAGACGAGGCCCAGCGGATCCGCGACCATGCCAACTTTGAGAAGGCGAAGGTCGATGAGATCGAGGAAGTCACGCGCCACGACGTCATTGCCTTCCTGACCAACATGAAGGAATACATCGATGCCGATGTTCCCGAGGGCGACCCCAAGCCCAGCCGCTGGGTTCACTATGGCATGACCAGCTCCGATCTGGGCGACACGGCCCTGTGCTACCAGCTCACCCAGGCCTGCGACCTGATCATCGAGGACGTCAAGAAACTCGGCGAGATCTGCAAGCGTCGTGCCTTCGAGGAGCGCAACACGCTCTGCGCCGGCCGTACTCATGGCATCCACGCCGAGCCGATGACCTTCGGCATGAAGTTTGGCTCTTGGGCCTGGGAGCTCAAGCGCGATCTGGATCGTCTTGAGGATGCCCGCAAGAACGTTGCCTTTGGTGCCATCTCGGGCGCTGTCGGCACGTACAGCTCCATCGAGCCGTTTGTCGAGGAATATGTCTGCGAGCACCTGGGCCTGGTTCACGACCCGCTGTCCACGCAGGTTATCAGCCGCGATCATCACGCCTACCTCGCCGGCGTTCTTGCCACCACCGCGGCCACCTGTGAGCGCATCGCTACCGAGGTCCGCAATCTGCAGAAGACCGATACACTCGAGGCCGAGGAACCGTTCCGTAAGGGTCAAAAGGGCAGCTCCGCCATGCCGCACAAGCGCAACCCCATCACCATGGAGAAGGTCTGCGGCCTGTCGCGCGTCGTGAAGGCCAACGCGCAGGTTGCCTTCGACAACGTCGCCCTGTGGCACGAGCGTGACATTTCGCACTCCTCTGCCGAGCGCGTCGCCCAGGCCGATAGCTTCATCGCGCTCGACCACATGTTCCAGTGCCTCATCCGCGTTATCGACGGCCTGCAGCTGTATCCCGCTCGCATGATGGCCAACCTCAACAAGACGCGCGGCCTCATCTTCTCCTCCAAGGTGCTGCTCGCCCTCGTCGACACGGGCATCACCCGCGAGGACGCGTACGCCATTGTGCAGGAGAACGCCATGGCAACCTGGCACGAGGTGCAGGATTGCGTCTCCGGCCCCACCTTTAAGGAGCGTCTCGAGGCCGATCCGCGCTGCACCGTCAGCCAGGAGAAGCTCGACGAGATCTTTGATCCGTGGGACTTCCTCACTCGTATCGACACAGTCTTTGATCGTCTGGAGCAGCTGAGCTTCGAGTAGGTTCGGGCATAACGTTAGCTTTTTAGGGCGCTTTGCTGGTAATGTGTGTTGCCGGCAAAGCGCCTCGTTGCATTTAGGGAAAGACGGGGATAATAGTCGTCTCGAATAACATTCTGAGAGGGGATCGCATGATTTCGTTTGATTACAAGCCTCAGGGCGTGTGTGCTCGCAATATTCACCTTGACCTTTCCGATGACGGCAACAAGGTGATGGGCGTTGAGTTTACCGGCGGCTGCGACGGCAATCTCAAGGCTATCTCCAAACTGGTCGAGGGCGCTCCTGCCGATCGCGTAATCGAGGTTCTCGCCGGTAATACCTGCGGTATGAAAAAGACCTCCTGCGCCGACCAGCTTACACGCGCTATCGAGGCCGCTCGCGCCGAGATCGCCTAATGGGTATCGCCGATCACATCAAAAACGGAATATCGCGTCGCGACTTTGTACTCGGTGGGGCTGCCGCGGGCGCTGCCACGGTGCTTGCCGGATGCTCGAAAAAAACGGGCACCAGCGATGATGCCGCCGGCGAGCCGCAGGTTATCAAGGACGATTCCAAAATCATCTCGATTACGGATGAGTATGAGGCTGTCGACATCGATCTTGAGCCGGCGGCGTCGTGGACGCTGCCTCTGGGTACGCTGCTGTACTACTGCGACGGCGATTACGCCGCGGCGATGATGGCGCCCGCATCGGCATTGCACGCCAACACACTCGGTGTGCTCAACCTGGGCGATGGCTCGCTTACCACATTAATCGAGGATCCTATCGAGGGCACGGGATACGCATTCTACGATGTCCGTGCCGGCGACGGCGTATTCGCGTGGGTTGAGATGAACTTTGCCAATTCATCGTGGAAGCTCTACGCTCAAAATCTGTCGGGCGCTTCGCTCTCTGGCGACGTGGTTGAGCTCGATCGAGGTGGCAAGGACTACGATCCGCCGCTGTTTACGGCGTTCGGGTCATCAATCATCTGGTATAAAATGCCTTCGGCAGGCGGCAATAAAACGAGTAGTGATTCGTTTTGCTTTCGTCGCTCGCTTGATGAATCCAAGGCCGAGACAATTTGGAAATCGACGGGCCGCTTTGCATCGGCCCCGCGCGCGAGCGACGGCATTTTGACCATCTCGCCGCGTGTCCGCAACGACGAGGGCGTCTACTACGGCATAACGGCAATCGATCTGACCGACGGCAACAACACCAAGCGTGCCCAGCTGGTCCTCCCTTCGTCAGTTTCGCCTTTCGAGGCCGTATATATGGGCGATACCTTCGTGTTTTCTATCGAGGCGGCCTATAGTGGCGTGGGCAGCCTGGGCAATATGGGCACGTATATCGGTAATGAGGGAGGGCCGTACCTCTTCCTGTCACGCGAGCCGCTCGCATGTGCGGCTGGCAAGAAGAATAAATACCTTGTTAAGGTACAGGCGTCGCATTTCCTGATCGACACCTCTGCCAAGACCTATGGCTCGCTGCTGTCGCCCGACCGCGCTTTGGAGTATGGCGATTATCCAGCTACGGCGGGAAAATCGGACTCATTCCTTACGTACGCCACGGTGCGCAACAGCCAGGGTATACCAGAGACGGTCACTGCACGCCTATTCTCTCTTTAAGCTTAGAGGGGTTAAAAAGGCGCCAACAGGGGAATAAACGCGTTGTAATTGTGAGTACCGCCTGCCGAGCTGCCGCGTCATAGCGGCATCCGGCGGGCTCAGGTGCGTTAAAATGGGCTTGTTCTTAGCTAATTGAGACAGGGGGGCCGTGTTATGGCTTCAGATGCAAAAAAGATTCTGCTGGTCGAGGATGAGAAGGCAATCCGTGACGCCGTCGCTGCCTATCTCGAGCGCGAAGGCTACTGGGTTGTGGGCGTCGGCGACGGCCAGTCCGCGATCGAGGAGTTCGAGAAGCATCAGTTCGACCTGGTCGTGCTCGACCTTATGCTCCCCAAGATCCCCGGCGAGCGCGTTTGCCGCACCATTCGCGATACCTCGGATGTCCCCATCATCATGCTGACGGCTAAGGGCGAGATCGAGGACCGTATTATCGGTCTTGAGCTCGGCGCCGACGACTATCTGATTAAGCCGTTCTCGCCGCGCGAGCTCGTCGCCCGCGTTCGCGCTCTGTTCCGCCGTGCCCATCAGGCCGACGAGCCCGCCGTCGAGGTACTCGACTTCGGCGATCTGGTCATCGATATCTCGGGCCACAAGATCTTGGTCGAGGGCAAGGAAGTCGATCTGACGGCTTCCGAGTTCAAGCTGCTCACCACGCTTGCCCGCCATCCCGGCCGTGTGTATAACCGTATGGAGCTGGTCGAGAAAGTGCTCGGGTATGACTTTGAGGGCTATGAGCGCACCATCGATAGCCACGTGAAGAATCTTCGCGCCAAGCTGGGCGATGATCCCAAGAAGCCCAAGTGGCTCTACACCGTCCATGGTGTCGGCTATCGCTTCGAGGCTCCGGCCAAGACCGATAAGTCGGACGAGAAATAGGGAAATCACATATGACACCTGCGCGCTTTGAAATCGGACAAAAGCACAAGCAGGAGAGCGAGGCGGGTTCCAAGGCTAGTTGGAACACGCCTCGTTCCGATTCACGGCCAACGATGAGCTATCCCTCGCGCATGGCACTTGCTTTTGCTCTGACATCGCTCATGACAGTATTGGTGCTGGTGGGCGTTGTCTCTGTTGTGTGGGGCACGGTCTTTTCGGATTACACACGCTCCAATATCGTCGAAATCGCAAATTCCGCTGCCGAGAAGTTGGCGACTTCATATGAGGAAAACGGCTCTTGGACCGCGGGAGAACTGCGCACGGTCGCAACGTCGAGTTTGGTTTCCGACGATCTGGGCATGCAGGTCGTCAATAAAAAGGGCGTGATCGTTTATGACGATTCCTGGCCCTCGGCAAGCGCCACCGCCGATGTACGCGAAAACCAGGCTACGACCGACGACACGCACGACAAGAGGGCATCGCATAGCCCAGTCTCGTCTGCTCCAACCGACTCCGATAGTGTTGCTAACGTCGAGATTGTAACGTCTTCCGGCGAGCATGTCGGACAGGTAAAGCTGTGGGCCATCGGCTCCGACGCTCTGCTCACCAAGGCGGACTCTGCGTTTAGGGAGAAGACCTTTAACGCCATGGCCCTCGCCGCGGTTGTTGCAATCTGCATTTCGGTCGTTATCGGATCGCTCGTGTCGCGCATGCTCACCAAGCCGATTCATCGCATCACCAGTACCGCAAAGCAAATCCGTGACGGCGACCTGTCGGCTCGCACGGGACTGCGCGGTGATGACGAGATCGATCAGCTGGGTGAGACCTTCGATGAGATGGCCACTTCGCTCGAGAAGGATATGAAACACGAGAAGCGCCTGACCTCAGACGTTGCACACGAGCTTCGCACGCCGCTTATGGCCATGCTCGCAACGGTCGAGGCCATGCAGGATGGCGTGTATCCCACCGACGATGAGCATTTGGAGACTGTTGCTTCCGAGACGCGTCGCCTGGCTCGTCTGGTGCAGCAGATGCTCGACCTGTCGCGCATGGAAAACAGCACGGCTCCGCTCAACCTTGAGCCGGTGGACATGGTTCCTTTCGTGCGTTCCATCGTTAATGCCCAGGAGCGCCTGTTTGTCGACCGCGATCTGCGCCTGCGTTTTGCGGACGAGACCCAGGGTCACGACGATGTCGTCGAGGCCGATCCCGACATGATCACGCAATGTGTTATCAACCTCATGAGCAACGCCATGCGCTACACCCCCGAGGGCGGTTGGGTCGTGGTGTCGGTGCTCAGTGACCGCAAGCACGTCAGCATTGCCGTTTCTGATACTGGCATCGGTATTGCCAAGGACGATTTGTCGCGCATCTTCGGGCGGTTTTGGCGCGCCGATGCCAGCCGCGCCCGCGAAGCTGGCGGCCTGGGCGTTGGCCTCGCCGTGACCAAGCAGATCGTCGAGCGTCACCATGGCTACATATCCGTGGAGTCGGAGCTTGGAAAGGGTACGACTTTTACAATTCATCTGCCCCGCGAGCACACGGCAGACGCGGCATCTACTACAATGGAGCACTAGCTTTTCGCTATTCGGTGAAGGAGGGGCCGCGTCCCTGCCGCTCCGAGTTTGCGAAAACATGCGGGAAAGAACCCGCATTTCTGTCGTATTTAGGTAAGGAGTGACTCACGTGACAACGATGGAGCGTCGTCCGGATTCCCGTGGCAAGGTTCGTGATATTTACGATGCCGGTGAAAACCTGCTGATGGTCGCCACCGACCGCATTTCTGCGTTCGACTTCATTCTTCCCGACGAGATTCCGTTTAAGGGAGAGGTACTCAATCGCATCTCGGCATTCTGGTTCGATAAGTTTGCCGACATCGTCCCCAACCATCTCGTTTCCATCGACCCGGCGGATTTCCCCGAGGAGTTTGCTGAGTATCGTGACTACCTCGCTGGCCGCGCCATGCTGGTTAAGAAGGCCCAGACGATTCCTATCGAGTGCATCGTCCGCGGCTATCTGACCGGTTCGGGCAAGAAGACCTACGACGAGAACGGCACCGTCTGCGGCATCCAGCTGCCTGAGGGCCTGACCGAGGCTTCCAAGCTTCCTGAGCCGCTGTTCACGCCGTCCACGAAGGCCGAGATCGGTGACCACGACGAGAACATCTCGTTCGAGCGTTGCTGCGAGATCGTGGGCGAGGACATCGCCACGCAGATTCGTGACCTTTCCCTCAAGATCTACAAGGCCGCTGCCGAGTACGCCGCGACCCGTGGCATCATCATTGCCGACACCAAGTTCGAGTTTGGTGTTATTGATGGCAAGGTCACGCTGATCGACGAGTGCCTCACGCCCGACTCCAGCCGTTTCTGGCCTGCTGCCAGCTACGAGGAGGGCAAGATCCAGCCTAGCTACGACAAGCAATTCGTCCGCAATTGGCTCAAGGCCAACTGGGATATGACGGGGGAGACCCCGCACCTGCCCGCCGAGGTCATCGATGGCACGTCCGAGCGCTATCGCGAGGCCTTCCAGATCATCACGGGCTCCCAGTTCACAAGCATGAAGGAGAACGCATAAGTGAGTACCCGTAGCGCCACGAACAAGCGCACGCAATCCCGCGAGGTTACCGGGGTTGCGCGCAAGTCCGCCGCATCCGCCAAGCCCGCTCGTCAGGCAGCAAGCTCTGTTCACGTCGTGCCGGCTTCATCCAAGGCACGCCGCAAGGAGCTCGAGAAGGGCGAGAGCCTCGAGGGCCTCTCTAAAGAGGAGAAGCGCGCCCGCAAGGCTAAACAGCGCGCCAAGGAGGACCGCATCTATACGGTGTCGAATATCCTCCTCAAGCAGGACGAGGACTACACCAAGCGCCGTCGTATCTGGTGGATTGTGCTCGCCATTGGCATGGTGCTTGTCGTGGCAATTTGGGCCTCGCTGTACTTCGCTCCCGCTGGCATGGTGTCCAGCCCTGTCCAGATGGTCGGCATTGTTTTGTCCTACGTCATCATTTTGGGCGACTTTATCTATGACTTCGTGCGCATCCGCCCCCTACGCAACATGTATCGCACGCAGGCCGAGGGCATGTCCGACAATAAGCTCAACGCTCTTATCGAGCGTTCGGCTGCCGAGGAGGACAAGAAGGATTCCAAGAAGAAGTAGCGTTTGTATCCATACATATCGCTAAGATATAAGGCGCGTCGTTTTTGCGGCGCGCCTTTTTACTGTTCTATAGATAGATGGAGTGGCACATGATTCGAGCTGCCCTGACGGTCGAAGAGGCTCTGGAGGGCATGAAGGCCCTGGAGCCCAAGATTAAAAACTACGCGCGCCTGGTCGTCCGCAAGGGCGTAAACGTCAAGCCCGGCCAGGAGGTTGTCGTTCAGTCTCCGGTCGAGTGCGCGCCGTTTGCGCGCGTGGTGGTCGCGGAGGCCTATGCTGCCGGCGCCGGCCACGTGACGGTCATTTGGGCCGATGATGCCGTGACGAGGCTCACGTACGAGCATGTCGAGAAAAGCTATTTTGAACAGACGCCCGAGTGGAAGCGCATGCAGCTGGATTCCTTGGCCCAGGATGGTGCCTGCTTTGTCTTTATCGAGGGTGCGGATCCTGCGGCCCTCAAGGGCATCGATCCAGCCAAGCCGGCCGCGGCATCCAAGGCGAGGAATACGCAGTGCAAAGTTTTCCGCCGTGGACTGGATTACAACATCAATCCGTGGTGCATCGCCGGCGCTCCGGTCGTGGCTTGGGCGCACGAGGTGTTCCCGGGAGACGCCGATGAGGTTGCAATCTATAAGCTGTGGAATGCGATTCTGCACACCGCGCGCGCCGATGGCCAGGACCCGGAGAGCGACTGGGAACTCCATGACGCCGCATTCGAAAAGAACCTGCGTTTCCTGAACGACAATCGTTTCGACTACCTGCATTACACCGCGGCAAATGGAACCGATCTGACGATTGGCATGACGAAGGGTCACGAGTGGGCCGGCGGCAAGGGCAAGACGCCCGATGGACACCCCTTCTTCCCCAACATTCCCACCGAGGAAGTCTTTACCTCGCCCGATCGCATGCGCGCCGACGGTATCGTGTACTCGGCCATGCCGCTCATCCACCACGGCAATAAAGTCGACGATTTTTGGATTAAGTTCGAGGGCGGCCGCGTGGTGGACTACGACGCCCGCGTGGGCAAGGCAACGCTCGCAAGTATCATCGATACTGACGAGGGCGCTGCTCACCTGGGAGAGGTCGCGCTCATTTCCAAGAACACGCCGATCCGCGAAAGTGGTGTTCTGTTCTACGATACGCTCTATGACGAGAACGCTAGCTGCCATCTCGCGCTAGGTGTCGGTTTCCCCGAATGCATCGAGGGTGGGTATGACATGTCCAAGGAGGAGCTCCTGGAGCATGGTGTTAACGTCTCGAGCACGCACGTCGATTTTATGATCGGCACGGACGACATCGATATTACGGGCATTACGCCTGATGGACGTGAAGTTGTGATTTTCCAGAACGGCCAATGGAGTTGGGAATAGTCCCAGACCGTGGTACAATGCCACCCGCGGGCCGTTAGCTCAGCTGGCAGAGCAGGGGACTTTTAATCCCAAGGTCCAGGGTTCGAACCCCTGACGGCCCACCATAGAATAGAAAAGCGACTGGCGGATGCCGGCCGCTTTTTTGTTACCGCGGCACGGGTTCGAACCCGAAAGGGCGCGGAGCTGAGTAAACGCGTGAGCGTTTGCCAGCGCAGCGCGCAAGGCGCGAAAGCGCCGCAGCGTTCGCGTGCGAAGCAGACTGAACCCCTGACGGCCCACCCAAAGATTGTTGAGACGGTCAACTTCGGTTGGCCGTCTTTTTTGTCGCCCTTTCATGGGGTCGAACCCGTATCTATCTATATATAAGAACGCTTGGCGAACAAAACCCGCCTTTTACCGATGGGAAACAAATAGCTGATGCCTTTGGGGTAAAGTAGCGCTCCAGAGATGACCGATGTCTCAATACTCATAAAACAGCTGGTCATCGCCAATATCAGAAGCCAATGCTTCAGTTTTAACCTCAGCGATGCGACTGAGGGACCTATTCATTTGTGAACAAAATATGGAGTGCGCGATTCCCGCCCACGGCGCCCCTCCGGTCTGGCAATATATCTCCTTGCCGCGCGGCCCGGTCGGACCGGATCAGCCGCAAAGCGTGCACCTTGAGAACCGGATACTGCGAGGATGGACACACCAGATGTGTCGCATCCGGGCAGACATCGAACCATTTGAAATGGTCTAACTTGGATTTGTTTTTCGCAAGGCCGCCGAGAGGCGGCCCCGAGAAATTCCTTTTCCTATACTAAAACCATATGAATCGAACGGAACCGATCAGCGATGAACTGAGAGGACCGGACGGGCTCGAAGCCCAACATATTTGGACGGAGAGTTCGATCCTGGCTCAGGATGAACGCTGGCGGCGCGCCTAACACATGCAAGTCGAACGGCACCCCTCTCCGGAGGGAAGCGAGTGGCGAACGGCTGAGTAACACGTGGAGAACCTGCCCCCTCCCCCGGGATAGCCGCCCGAAAGGACGGGTAATACCGGATACCCCGGGGTGCCGCATGGCACCCCGGCTAAAGCCCCGACGGGAGGGGATGGCTCCGCGGCCCATCAGGTAGACGGCGGGGTGACGGCCCACCGTGCCGACAACGGGTAGCCGGGTTGAGAGACCGACCGGCCAGATTGGGACTGAGACACGGCCCAGACTCCTACGGGAGGCAGCAGTGGGGAATCTTGCGCAATGGGGGGAACCCTGACGCAGCGACGCCGCGTGCGGGACGGAGGCCTTCGGGTCGTAAACCGCTTTCAGCAGGGAAGAGTCAAGACTGTACCTGCAGAAGAAGCCCCGGCTAACTACGTGCCAGCAGCCGCGGTAATACGTAGGGGGCGAGCGTTATCCGGATTCATTGGGCGTAAAGCGCGCGTAGGCGGCCCGGCAGGCCGGGGGTCGAAGCGGGGGGCTCAACCCCCCGAAGCCCCCGGAACCTCCGCGGCTTGGGTCCGGTAGGGGAGGGTGGAACACCCGGTGTAGCGGTGGAATGCGCAGATATCGGGTGGAACACCGGTGGCGAAGGCGGCCCTCTGGGCCGAGACCGACGCTGAGGCGCGAAAGCTGGGGGAGCGAACAGGATTAGATACCCTGGTAGTCCCAGCCGTAAACGATGGACGCTAGGTGTGGGGGGACGATCCCCCCGTGCCGCAGCCAACGCATTAAGCGTCCCGCCTGGGGAGTACGGCCGCAAGGCTAAAACTCAAAGGAATTGACGGGGGCCCGCACAAGCAGCGGAGCATGTGGCTTAATTCGAAGCAACGCGAAGAACCTTACCAGGGCTTGACATATGGGTGAAGCGGGGGAGACCCCGTGGCCGAGAGGAGCCCATACAGGTGGTGCATGGCTGTCGTCAGCTCGTGTCGTGAGATGTTGGGTTAAGTCCCGCAACGAGCGCAACCCCCGCCGCGTGTTGCCATCGGGTGATGCCGGGAACCCACGCGGGACCGCCGCCGTCAAGGCGGAGGAGGGCGGGGACGACGTCAAGTCATCATGCCCCTTATGCCCTGGGCTGCACACGTGCTACAATGGCCGGTACAGAGGGATGCCACCCCGCGAGGGGGAGCGGATCCCGGAAAGCCGGCCCCAGTTCGGATTGGGGGCTGCAACCCGCCCCCATGAAGTCGGAGTTGCTAGTAATCGCGGATCAGCATGCCGCGGTGAATGCGTTCCCGGGCCTTGTACACACCGCCCGTCACACCA
>UQJA01000030.1 GCA_900541285.1 uncultured Collinsella sp. | reverse complement strand
CGAGTCGACTCGGATACAGGTCGTTGAGGTCGGACGCGGCGAAGCGGCCACCGTCGAGCTGGACCATCGGGCGCAGATCGGGCGGAATGACCGGAATGACGTCCAGAATCATGTTCGCGGGGCTGTTGCCGCCCTTCAGGAAGGCGTCAACGACCTCGAGGCGCTTAACGGCCTTCTCGCGCTTCTGCTTCTGGGAATCCTCGTCGGCAATGATGGCCTTGAGCTTCTCGGCCTCGGAGGGGAGGTCGATGGCAGCGAGCAGGTCGCGGACGGCCTCGGCACCCATGCCACCCTTGAAGTACATCGAGTAGTAGCGGGTCATCTCGCGGAACAGCGGCTCATCGGAAATGAGGTCGCGCTCGCTGAGCTTCATGAAGGCGTTGAAGGCGTCCGTGCGGAGCTGCTTCTCGTCCTTGCACTCTTCCTCGATGTCGACGATGCCGGAGGCGATCTCCTCGGGGGTCAGCGGCTCCTCGTCGGAGAACTCGTCAAAGTTCTCGGGGTTGCCCTGCTCCTTGAGGGACTCGATCTGGCGGGCGCACTCGGCATCGATCTCTTCCAGATCGGCGGCGAGCTCCTCGCGCAGGTCGTCGGCGTCGGCCTCGCGAGCCTCGTAGTCGACCTCGGTGATGATGTAGCTGGCAAAGTACAGAACCTTCTCGAGGTCCTTGGACTTGATGTCGAGCATACGGCTCATCGGGAAGCTCGTGGGGCTCTTGAAGTACCAGATGTGGGACACGGGAGCGGCGAGCTCGATGTGGCCCATGCGGTCGCGACGCACCTTGGCCGAGGTGACCTCGACGCCGCAGCGCTCGCAGACGATGCCCTTAAAGCGGATGCCCTTGTACTTGCCGCAGGAGCACTCCCAGTCCTTGGCGGGACCGAAGATCTTCTCGCAGAACAGGCCGTCCTTCTCGGGCTTGAGGGTACGGTAATTGATGGTCTCCGGCTTCTTGACCTCACCGTGCGACCAGGAACGGATCTGGTCGGCGGAGGCAAGGGAGATCTTTACCGAGTCAAAATCAGTAGCTTCGAAATCTGCCACAGTCAACTACTCCTTATCAGTGGTCGTGGCGGCGACAGCCTCGGGTGCCTCGGCGGTCTCGGCATCCTCGGCCTCGACGTCGGCGTCAACGCCGGCGAGCGCAGCCAGGTCGTCGAGGGCAGAGGTCTCCTCGGCGGTCACAGGGGCGGAGGCGTCCTCGTCAGCATCGTGCATAGGCTCGATGTCCAGTGCGAGGGAGCGAATCTCCTTGACGAGAACCTTGAAGGACTCGGGGATACCCGGGACCGGGACGTTCTCGCCCTTGACGATGGACTCGTAGGTCTTGACGCGGCCCACGGTATCGTCGGACTTGACGGTCAGGATCTCCTGCAGGACGTTGGAAGCACCGTAAGCGTACAGTGCCCAAACTTCCATCTCGCCGAAGCGCTGGCCGCCGAACTGGGCCTTGCCGCCCAGAGGCTGCTGGGTAACCAGGCTGTAAGGGCCGGTCGAACGGGCGTGGATCTTGTCGTCGACCATGTGGCCGAGCTTGAGGATGTAGGACGTACCCACGGTAATGGGCTCGCGGAACTCCTCGCCGGTGCGGCCGTCGAACAGACGGGTCTTGCCGCGCTCGTCAAGCTGGGTGACGAACTCGGGGCGCATGTGATCGCCAAAGGCAGCGGTGGCCTTGTTGAGCATGTTCTTGTTGGCACGACGAATGACCTCGGCGATCTCGTCCTCCTTGGCGCCGTCGAAGACGGGCGTGGCGGTGAAGAACGGACCGGGGACGTACTTGTCGGAGTCGGCCTGCTCGGTATCCCAACCGCAGGCAGCAGCCCAGCCAAGGTGGCACTCGAGCAGCTGGCCGACGTTCATACGCGAAGGAACGCCCAGCGGGTTGAGGATAACGTCGATCGGGGTACCGTCAGCCATGTAAGGCATGTCCTCGACCGGCAGAACGTTACAGATAACACCCTTGTTGCCGTGGCGGCCGGCGATCTTATCGCCCTGCTGGATCTTACGACGCTGGGCGACGTAGACGCGCACCTGCTCGTTGACGCCGGGGGCCAGATCGTCGCCGTTCTCGCGGCTAAAGCGGACGACGTCGATGACGCGACCGTAAGCGCCGTGAGGCATCTTAAGGGAGGTGTCGCGGACGTCATGGGCCTTGGCACCGAAGATGGCGCGCAGCAGGCGCTCCTCGGCGGTCAGAGCGCTCTCGCCCTTAGGCGTGACCTTGCCGACCAGGATGTCGCCAGGGCCGACCTCAGCGCCGATGCGGATGATGCCGTCCTCGTCGAGGTTGGCAAGCATATCCTCGGAGAGGTTCGGGATCTCGCGGGTGATCTCCTCGGGACCGAGCTTGGTGTCGCGGGCATCGATCTCGTGACGGGTGATGTTGATGGTCGTCAGCAGGTCCTCGGCCACCAGGCGCTCGGACACGACGATACCGTCCTCGTAGTTGAAGCCTTCCCACGGCATGTATGCCACGGTGAGGTTCTGGCCCAGTGCGAGCTCGCCATGATCGGTCGAAGGACCGTCAGCCAGGGGCTCGCCCTGCTCAACGGTGTCACCGACGCGCACGAGCGGACGGTGGTTGATGCAGGTGGACTGGTTGGAGCGCTGGTACTTGGCAAGGTGATACTCGTCCATGCCGCCGGCATGCTTGACGATGATCTTGGCGGCGTCGGCAAAGATGACCTCGCCGGCGTTCTTGGCCAGGGTGACCTCGCCGGAGTCCAGAGCGGCGCGACGCTCCATGCCGGTACCGACATAGGGAGCGGCGGGGTGAACCAGCGGCACGGCCTGACGCTGCATGTTGGCGCCCATGAGCGTACGCTTGGCGTCGTCGTGCTCGAGGAACGGAATCAGCGTGGCTGCGACGGAGAGCATCTGACGCGGCGAGACGTCCATGTAGTCGACGTCCTCGACAGGCACGTCGGCGGGAGCGCCGAAGGAGCCGTCGAAGTCGCGGGTACGGGCGATCACGGTGTGCGGACGGACGATCTTGCCCTCGGCATCGGTCGTGATGAACTCGTTGGTCTTGGGATCGAGCGGCGTGTTGGCCGGCGCGATGACGTGCTTCTCTTCCTCGTCAGCGGTCATCCAGTCGATCTGATCGGTGGCAACGCCGTTCTCGACGCGACGGAACGGGGCCTCGATGAAGCCATACTCGTTGACGCGGGCGTAGAGGGCGAGTGAGCCGATCAGGCCGATGTTGGGGCCTTCGGGGGTCTCGATCGGGCACATGCGGCTGTAGTGCGAGTTGTGGACGTCGCGGACGGCCGTCGGCACGTTGGTGCGGCGACTGGAGCCGGACTTGTGGCCGGCAAGACCACCAGGGCCGAGTGCGGACAGACGGCGCTTGTGGGTCAGACCGGTCAGGGGGTTCGCCTGGTCCATGAACTGCGAGAGCTGCGAGGAACCGAAGAACTCCTTGATGGAGGCCACGATCGGGCGGATGTTGATGAGCGACTGCGGGGTGATCTCGTCGATGTCCTGGGAGCTCATGCGCTCACGGACGACGCGCTCCATACGGCTCATGCCGATACGGAACTGGTTGGCGACGAGCTCGCCGACGGTACGGATGCGGCGGTTGCCAAAGTGGTCGATGTCGTCGACCTTGAAGCCCTGCTCGCCGGCAGCGAGGGACAGGAGGTAGCGCAGCGTCGCGACGATATCCTCGTCGGTGAGCACCGTGACCTCTTCCTCGGTGGTGAGGTTGAGCTTCTTGTTGACCTTGTAGCGACCGACGCGGGCCAGATCGTAGCGCTGCGGGTTGAAGAGCAGGCCCTCGAGCAGGCTGCGGGAAGCGTCCACGGTGGGAGGCTCGCCCGGGCGCAGGCGACGGTAGATCTCGATGAGGGCGTCCTCGCGGGTGAGGGCGGTGTCGCGCTCCAGGGTGCGCTTGATCACATCGGAGTTGCCGAGCAGCTCGATGATGTCGTCGTTGGTGACGGCGATGCCAAGGGCGCGCAGGAACATCGTGGCGCTCTGCTTGCGCTTACGGTCGATGGAGACCATGAGCTGGTCGCGCTTGTCGACCTCAAACTCAAGCCAGGCACCGCGGGACGGGATGATCTGGGCCTTGTAGATCTGCTTGCCCGAATCCATCTCGGAGCTGTAGTACACGCCCGGGGAGCGGACGAGCTGCGAGACGACGATACGCTCGGTACCGTTGATGATGAAGGTGCCCTGATCGGTCATCATGGGGAAGTCGCCCATGAAGACGAGCTGCTCCTTGATCTCGCCGGTCTCCTTGTTGGTGAGACGGACGTCGGTCAGAAGCGGAGCCTGATAGGTCATATCCTTCTCGCGGCACTCCTCGACGGTGTGCGCGGGGTCGCCGAACTGATGCTCGCCGAAGGTAACCTCGAGAACATGGTTCTGGCTCTGGATGGGGCTGGATTCCTTGAACGCCTCACGAAGGCCCTCGTCCTTAAAACGCTCAAAGGATTCCCTTTGAACAGAGATAAGGTTGGGGAGCTCCATGGCCTCCGGGATTTTCCCGAAGCTGACGCGCTTGCGCTCAGTGGCAGTGTATGCGTAGGTCACCAGGTTTTTCCTCCTTCACGGAAATGCTCGGTGGGTTGGCGAGGCATAGCTTCGCCAGTTATCGCAACCTAATAGTTTATCAGGTACCGACCGTTGGGCAAGAAAAGCCTTGACGCGATTGAGTTTTTGGAGTAGCAAAGTTTTTCGACAGAAAAAGTGCAGGTAGATAGCTGTGAATCGAACATCTGTTCATATATTTTCTGTGAACGAGACTGCTGGTGCGGGACGCTGAACGGTGGAATGACGGCGGGGGTCGATCAGGCGGAAACTGCGTCCCGTTTTGAGGCCTCAAACTGGGACGCAGTTTCCGATTGAACCCTGTCTGGGAAACCGCATCCCGTTCTGAGCCGATATTCTGGGTCGTAGTTTCCGCTAGGGGCCCCAACCGGAAAGCGCATCCCAGAATTCGACCAAATTGTGGGTCGCACTTTCCGGAGCTAAGCAGTAGCTCGCATAAAAAAACGGGTGCAGACCGAAGTCCGCACCCGTAAATGTCGATGCCCGAAGGATTACTTGCGCATCAAGCCACCGCGCTCGTCGATGGCGTCCCAGAAGGCGCCGGCAAAGCGAGGATCGCTTGCGGCCATGAGGGCGTTGGTGGCCATCCAGCCAGACGGGGTGCCGGTGTCGTAGCCCGAGAGCGGGTCGATGACGACAGCGTACATGGCCTCGCGATCGAGCGAGCGGGCCATGGCGTCGGTCAGCTGGATCTCGCCGCCCTTGCCGGCCTGCTGATCGGCGAGCAGGTCCATGACCAGCGGGCTCAGCAGATAACGACCGACGATGTACAGGTTGGACGGAGCCGCCTCGGGGGCAGGCTTCTCGACCAGACCGCCGATGCGCCAAACGGCACCGGGCTCGTCGTCGGCAGCATTCTCGAAGCCCTCGAGAGAGCCCACGCGATCGCCGGCGATGACGCCATAGCGGCTGACTTCCTCGGGAGCGCACGCGGCAACGGCGATAACCGAAGCGCCACCGTGCTCCTTGGAGACAGCAAGCATCTTGTCGCAGATGTCACGGTTGGGCACAACGTAGTCGCCCAGAAGAACCAGGAAGTTCTCCCCTGCCACGGCGTCGGCAGCAGAGCGAATGGCATGACCGAGGCCCTTGGGCTCGTACTGATAACGGAAGTCGACCGGCATACCGCCCGCATGGGCGACGGCATCGGCGTAAGCATCCTTACCGCGCTCGCGCAGCAGATTCTCGAGCGAGCGATCGGGCTGGAAGTAGCTCAGCAGCTCGGGCTTACCGGGAGAGGTAACGATGATGGCGTCGTCGACCTCCTCGGGGTCGAGCGCCTCCTCAACGACATACTGAATGACCGGCTTGTCGAGCACCGGCAGCATCTCTTTGGGCGTGCACTTAGTGCCAGGCAGAAAACGCGTGCCAAGACCGGCGGCGGGGATGATTGCCTTCATGTTATTCAAGGATCCTTTCGCAGGCGCAAAATGCGCCCTGTGCGTGCGGCACGGCGGCCGCAGACCAAATTGCGATACCGAAATATCTTACCGCCGGAGACATACGTCGCCGTAAGGCAAACGCAATTCTTCAGCAGGTCAACGCAAATTATTGCTCGAATGGTGCAATTTTACGCCCCAGCGGTCACGGGATTGGCATGGCGAAGACAGCGGTGTTCTGCGTGCCGAGCAATGGGAATGAGGGCCCGTAACAAAAAAAACGGGGCTCGCAATGCGAACCCCGTCTGCAAAGAAATCTGGCGAGAGAGCCTGATTACTTGAGGGTGACAGCAGCGCCAGCAGCCTCGAGCTTCTCCTTGGCAGCCTCGGCGTCCTCCTTCTTGGCACCCTCGAGAACAGCCTTGGGAGCGCCCTCGACGACCTCCTTGGCCTCCTTCAGGCCAAGGTTGGTGAGCTCACGGACGGCCTTGATGACCTGGATCTTGTTGTCGCCGAAGCCCTCGAGCACGACGTCAAACTCGGTCTTCTCCTCGGCCTCAGCAGCGCCAGCAGCGGGAGCGGCGACAACAGCGGCAGGAGCAGCGGCGGAAACGCCGAAGGTGTCCTCGATAGCCTTGACGAGCTCGGAAGCCTCGAGAAGGGTCATTTCCTTAAGAGCATCGATGATCTCATCGGTGGTAAGCTTAGCCATTTCTAAGTCCTTTCGGTTTCCGTGTCTGTGCACGGAGATCAGTTAAAACACGGCGCGAATGCGCCAGGGGTGCGGCGTTGCCGCCGCGGGTGAAAACAGCAACTAGGCTGCCTTCTGCTCGGAGACCTGCTGAATCGAACGAGCGAGACCAGAGGAAACGCCGTTGACGCAGACAGCGATGTCGCGAGCGAAACCGGAGATGAGACCGGCGATCTGGCCGAGAAGCTGATCCTTGGTGGGCAGCTCGGCGATAGCCTTAACATCATCAGCGGAAACGGCCTTGCCGTCGGAGATACCGCCCTTGATCTCAAGGACGCCCTTGGACTGAGCGGAGAAGTCCTTAAGGGCCTTAGCGGCCTCGACCGGCTCGGACTCGTAGAACACATAAGCGACGGGGCCGGCGAGGATCTCGTCGAGCTCGGGCTGCTCCTGGTTCTTGAGAGCGATCTTGACCAGGTTGTTCTTGTAGACCTTCATCTCGGCGCCGCACTCACGAAGCTGATGACGCAGCTCCTGAGCCTGCTTAACCGTCAGACCGTTGTAGTTGACGACGAACAGACCGGCGTTCTCGGCGATACGGGACTCGATCTCTGCAACCTTGTCGATTTTGTACTGCTGGGGCATGAATTACACCTCCTCGAATTCTTTCTGGGCACGGTCCGCCACAAGGACGTGACGGGGGCATGTCCAAAAAGAAAGCCCCCGCGCTGCATGAGCGACGGGGGCGAGAAGACATATCTACTCGACCACCTCGGCTGGCGGGAAGTCCCATTAAGCTCGCGGGTAAGACCCGTTTGCGCCGGCTGTCTCTGGCAGCGGATTCGTGCGTGAACCGAAAGTATTATGGCGGGGACCCCGGCGTCGGTCAACGGACACGAGGATTCGTACACAAACCCTGCATACGCTCCGACCGGGAGGGGCAGGGCGAGTTTTCCGCTCGGTCAAGTCCTGGGCTCGCACGAAGGCCACATTAAGTGGCCTTCGGCTCGTGCGGAATCTACGGAAAACTCGCCCTGCCCCTCCCGGCCGGAGCTACGTTGCCTTTGCTGCGAATCCTCGTGTCCGTTGAGCGACGCGCCCCACTCATAATGCTTGGGTCGGTGGGCTGATGTGTTGCGTCCCGTTGGGCTATAAGGTTGAAATGAAGGTGGACAGGCGATTTAGGCCTTCGTCCAGATCTTTGTCGGAGACGCAGTAGCTTAGGCGGATGTGGCCTTCGGTGCCGAAACAGTCGCCCGGGACTAGGGCTACGTTTGCCTCTTTGATGGCTTTGATACAGAAGTCTTCGCTGGTTAGGCCGAACTTTTTGATGCTCGGGAAAGTGTAGAAGGCTCCTGCGGGCTCTACTACGTCGAGGCCCATGGCGTCTAAGGCTGCGAGTACGCGTTCGCGACGGGCTCGATAGACTTCGAGCATGGGGGTTGGGTCGACGGTGAGGGCTCGGGCTGCGGCGTCCATCTCGAAGGAGACGGCGCTCGACACTAGGTATTGGTGAGCTTTTGCGATCTCGGCGATGACGGGGGCTGCGGCTGCGAGCCAACCCAGGCGCCAGCCGGTCATAGCCCAGGGCTTGGAGAAGCTCTCGATGACGACCGTCTGCTCGCGCAGCTCCGGGAGTCGCTGGGCGAAGCGCTCGTAGCCGTCCACGTAGACCAGGCGGTTGTATACGTCGTCGCAGACCACGTAGATGTCCATCTGCTCCGCCACGTGCGCCACGGCGTCGAGCGAAGCCGCGTTGAGGATACAGCCCGTAGGATTGTTGGGCGAGCAGATGACGATGGCCTTGGTCGCCGGCGTCACGCAAGCACGAAGCGCATCCTCGTCAATCTGAAATTGCGCAGGCTCCGTATCCAAAAAGACTGCTTTGGCGTGGTTGGCCACGACGATGCTCTCGTACAGGCCAAAGGCCGGCGTGGGAATAATGACCTCATCGCCGGGGTTGAGCATGGCCATGAATGTTGCCGACAGGGCCTCGGTCGCGCCGTCGGTCAGGATGACCTCGTCGGCGGAAAACGCCAGGCCCGCGTCATCCATATATTTGGACAGTGCATCACGCAGGGCGGGGCGACCGTTGTTGGGCGGATAGTGCGTGTCACCACGGTCCAGTGCGGCGGTCACCTCGGCGCTAATCACATCGGGCGTGGGAAAATCGGGCTCGCCAAGCGCAAGCGCGATACACCCCGGGTGCTGGGCGGCGAGCGCGTTGATCCGGCGGATACCGGAGGGCTTGAGCGTGGCAAGCGAGGTATTCATGGGCAGACGCATGGCGTTCCTTTCGTAAGGGTTGCACTAGGATAGCGCGGCGAGGCGCCGCCAGACGGTGTAACCTAAACGGAAACCAACCGGAAAGGAGGCAGCATGGAGACGACCGCACGCGGCGATGTACCAAAAACGTTGCAAACCATTGCGTATATCAGCATTCCCAATAGCGCCGATCTTGAGTTTTTGCTCTGGGACTTGCAGGATGCCATCGCCGCCTATGCTCAGCTTTCTGGCACCGCGCTCCCCCGCCCGGTTGATTTGGAGGCGGATGATGCCGACAACGTTGCAGACGGCATCGTGCTGGCCATTGAAGATGTGGCTGACGATGAGACGTTGACAGCTATCGAGCAGGCGCTTGAGCGCGTTGGCGGTACGGGAACGCGTGTCTATGCCGCGATTCGAGCCGCACAAGAGGGCGCTGAGCAGGCGCGCGGGACCGCCGTTCGTCTGCACAAGGCATGTGAGCACCATGACCAATTGTGGTGTGGCGGCGTTGTCATCTGTTCCGGCGGCGGCATCGCAGCGCTTCGTCGCTCTCCGCGCATGGGACTCTTGCGGCGACCGTTTTCGGAAGCGATGGATAAGCTTGTGGGCGCCGTGCGCATGGGCTGCTCCATTGAGCATGCGCAGCTGCTTGGCGGTGGCAATGCCGGTAACGTCGATGCCGACGGCATGGTGCGCGTCAAGCCCGCGCTGCCCGCACCGATCTGGCATGCCATCATGAAACGCCTCGGCACCCGCGCCCAATCAGATATCTAAATCACAAAGCGCCCCAGTCAACGGCCTCGCGCCAGCGCTCGACAAGGCGTTCCAGGCGCCATGCCGCATTGGCGGGACTTGTCGACGGCAGAACGATGGCCGGCAGCCCCGTACGCTCTTGTAGATAGCGCTTGTAGAGCCGACCAGCTGTACCACCGTTGCATATCACCTGCTCAATGGGAGCTGCGCCGGTAATGCGCTCGGCATGCGCCGGAACGACGTTTTTGATGCTCGCGTCGCTTGAGCCCTTGATGTCACAGCTCTCGATCACGTCCCACAGGGCCACACCGCCGTTGAGCAGCATAGCCCGCTTGGCGGCAATCGAGGCATCGAGCGTCGCGGGCTCACCACTTGCCAAAGGATCGCCCTCGTTGGGCGGCACGGGCACACCGAGGCACGCGGCCATCACGCGCCAAAAGCGGTTCTGCGGATTGCCATAGTAGAAGGCATTGGCACGCGAGAGCACCGAGGGAAACGACCCCAACACCAAAACGCGCGAGCGCTCGTCAAACACGGGCTCAAACCCATGCTCAATATGTTGATAGCCCTCGTCGGACGCAGCCACGAGCTAGGCCCTCAGCAGATAACGCACCTCATAGGGTGCGAGTTCAAGGGAGCCCGGCAGCTCGACCGTGGGCGCACCGTCGGCAAGCAGGTCGACGAAGGAGCCGTTGAGTTCGCCGGCTCCAAAGGTATAGGGCTCGTTCACGGCATTGACCGCCACGAGCACCGTCGCGTCGTCGCAGGCGCGCTCGAACAGCAGCTGCTTGTTCTGGATCACCACGTTGCGATAGGCACCGTAGTTGAGGGCACGGGCCGCCGCGTCGTTTGCCGAGCGTAGGTGCGCGAGCTGCTTGATGAAGGCCGTTAGCTCGTTGGGCGCAGGCTCATCGAGCGCAGGACGTAGCGCCCAATCGCCATCGAGGCCGCCCTTTTCGCCGGCAATCCCCCACTCGCTGCCGTAGTAGACGCACGGAATGCCCGGCATACCAAAGAGCATGCCGTAGGCGGGGCGCAGGCAGGACTTGTCCGTCAGGATGCTCGCCAGGCGCGGCACATCGTGGTTGTCGACAAACGACAGCAGGTGTTTGCCGCGGTAGATGCACCACGGGTCGCCGCCAAACTGGCGGTGCAACGAATGGGCGATCTCGAACATGTTGACCGAGTTAAAGCTGGAGTACAGGCCCTTGTAGCACTCGTAGTTGGTGCAGGAGTCGAGCATCTCGTCGTTGACGATCTGGTTGTAGTCGCCGTGGAGCGTCTCACCAATCAGCACAAAGTCGGGCTTGAGCTCACGGGTAAAAGTATGCAGGCGGCGCATAAAGTCGCGGTCGAGCATATAGGCGACGTCCAGGCGCAGGCCGTCGATGCCAAAGACCTCGGCCCAGTGACGCACAGACTCAAGCAGGTAATCGACCACGGCGGGGTTTTGCAGGTTGAGCTTCACAAGCTCAAAATGGCCCTCCCAGCCCTCGTACCAAAAGCCGTCGCCGTAGCACGAGTCACCGTCAAAGCTGATGTGGAACCAATCCTTGTACGGCGAGTCCCACTTACGCTCCTGCACATCGCGGAAGGCCCAAAAGCCACGACCGACGTGGTTGAAGACGGCATCGAGTACCACGCGGATGCCATGGGCATGCAATGTCTCGCACACGGCGGCAAAGTCGGCATCGCTGCCTAGGCGGCGGTCGATGTGGCGCAGGCTGCGCGTGTCGTAGCCATGGCTATCGGACTCGAGCGGTGGGTTGATGAGCACAGCGCCAACGCCGAGTTCCTGCATGTAGTCGGCCCATTGGGCGACCTTCATGATAGGAGCATCGGGGTTGGGCGCGGCGTTGGCAGCCTGGGCGAGCTCATCCTCGGCAACGGGCGCGGCGTTTTCGCGCGGAGCCCCGCAAAAGCCCAGCGGATAGATCTGATAGAACGTCGTCTCGTATGCCCACATAACAGCCTCCCGGAAAGGTCAGGTATCGCTCAACACAACGACATCCATTGTATGCCCAGCTTGTATCCTCTCCCCCAAAATAAGTTGCGGTGGAATACGGACTGTTTACCAGGTTTACTGGGCTAAACACTCCGTATTCCACCGCAACTGATGAGGAGGATGTGGCTAGGCGACGGGCTTTGCACGGCGTATGGCTGGGAACATCACCGTGATGGCGAGGATAACGCCCACGACGGCAATCGACCCGCCCGCGAAGCCGATCCAAGCGATACCGGGACCCGAAACCACGGCGCCGCCGATTGCGGTACCCGTGCCAATACCGAGGTTAAACAGGCCCGAGAAGATCGACATGGCGACGGCCGACGAATCTGCCGACGTGTGCTTGATGAGCTCGGCCTGAAACGCCACGTTAAAGGCCGTGGCGCAGCAACCCCACAGTGCGCAGACGGCAAGCACTGTCACGAGCGACGATGCGGCCGGTCCCATGAGCAGCAGGGCCACCGGCACGCCGGAGAGCGTGATAGCCAAGAACGGGAAGCGATGCCCATCGAACAGGCGGCCAAACAGCCAGCTTCCGAGCAAACCAGAGCAGCCAAACGCCGTCAGCGTCATGGTAATGGCGCCCGCATCGACGTGCGCGACCTGCGCCAGGAAGGGCTCGATATAGCTGTAGCTTGCGTAATAGCCGGTCGCCATGAAGACCGTGACTGCGTAGAGCGCGATGAGGAGCGGGTTCTTGAGCAGCTCGGGCAGCTGTTTGACAGTAAAGCGCTCACCCGCCGGCATGGCCGGGAACACCGCTGCCTGGTAGACGACCGCGATGGCTGAGAGGCCCCCGACCACGGCAAACGTCATACGCCAGCCCACGGCCAGGCCAATGGCGCGACCGAGGGGCAGGCCAAAGATCTGCGCGATGGACGAGCCCGTAGCGATCATGCTGATGGCGAGCGCGCCGTGGCGAGTGTCGACCAGGCGCGAGGCCATAATCGAGGCGACTGACCAGAACACGGCATGTGCGCAAGCGACCACCAGGCGCGCGCAGACCAGGATGGGATAGGTCGGCGCCACAGCGGACAGGAACTGACCGAGCGAGAACACGGCAAGCACGCCCAGCAGCATCCGCTTAAACTCGAAACGCGAAGCGAACATCATGAGCGGCAACGACAGCAGCATGACGCCCCAGGCATAGACCGAGATCATGATGCCCGCCTGGGCCTCGGTGAGCGAGAACGACGCGGCGATATCAGTCAAAAGGCCGATGGGCATAAACTCCGACGTGTTGAACACGAACGCACAGCAGGTGAGCCCGACGAGTGGGAGCCACTGCTTGAGCGTGATGCCGTCTTGCCTTGCCTGAGTCATATATAACGTCTCCAATCGTTTTGAGCGGAGGCGATTATATAGCAACGGCCCCGCATCCGTCAGTACAGATGCGGGGCCGAAAACAATTCGATACACAGAGGTTGCGCCGTCAATTCATAACTAAGCCAACCCCAGCAATATGCCCGCCGAATGCACGACAAACGCCACGATCCAGGCAACGGCGATCTGAAACGCGAATACGGCCACGGCATAGCGCGCGCCCAACTCGCTCTTGACGGCGCCGATTGCCGCCACACAAGGCGGGTACAGCAACGTAAAGACCAAGAACACGTAGGCGGTAAACGGCGAAAACATGGTCGACAGCGCCGCGGGCGACGTTGCGCCCAAAAGCACCGTGAGCGTCGAGATGACGCTCTCCTTGGCAATGAGCCCCGTGACGAGCGCCGTCGAGGCGCGCCAGTCGCCAAAGCCGAGCGGGGCCAACACCGGCGCGATGATGCTACCCAGACCGGCAAGCAGGCTTTGCGACTGGTCGGCGACCACGTTAAAGCGGATGTCGAACGTCTGAAGGAACCAGATGACCACGGTCGCGGCAAAGATAATGGTAAAGGCCTTGGTGATGAAGTCCTTGGCCTTATCCCATGCCAGCATCACCGTCGTCTTGACGCTCGGCAGGCGGTAATTGGGGAGCTCCATGATAAACGGCACCGGGTCGCCCTTAAATGCCGTGCGGTTGAGCACCAAAGCCGCGACGCAGCCGACCACGATACCGATCAGATAGAGCGAGACCATGGCGGGAACCGTCGCCTGCGGGAAAAACGCCCCGCACAGCAAGCCGTAAACCGGCAGCTTGGCTGAGCAGCTCATAAACGGCGTGAGCATGACCGTCATCTTGCGGTCGTGCTCGGATGGGAGCGTACGGGTCGACATGATAGCCGGCACGGTGCAGCCAAAACCGACGAGCATGGGCACGAAACTGCGGCCCGACAGGCCAAAGCGACGCAACACCTTATCCATGACAAAGGCCACGCGCGCCATGTATCCGGAGTCTTCCAGAATGGAGAGGAACAAAAAGAGCACGACGATAATCGGCAGGAAGGTCAGCACACTGCCCACGCCCGTAAGCACGCCGTCGACAGCCAGCGAGCGCACCACGTCGTTGGTACCGAACGCCTTGAGGCCCGCATCGGCCGAGGCGATGATGGCAGCGATACCGTCCTCCATGAGTCCCTGCAACGCCGCGCCGATCACGCCAAACGTCAGCCAAAAGACGAGGCCCATGATCACCAGAAACGCCGGAATGGCTGTGTAACGACCTGTCAGGATGCGGTCAATCTTGACGGAGCGCACGTGCTCGCGGCTCTCGTGCGGCTTGACGACGCAACGCCCGCACACGTCGCCGATAAAGCTAAAACGCATATCGGCCAGCGCAGATAGGCGGTCGGTGCCGGCCTCGCCCTCCATCTGGGTGATGATGTGCTCGATAGCGTCGAGCTCATTGCGATCCAGGTGAAGCGACTCGGTCACCAGCTCGTCGCCCTCGACCAGCTTGGTCGCCGCAAAGCGCACCGGGATGTGCGCCGTCACGGCATGGTCCTCGATCAGGTTAGCAATACCGTGGATGCAGCGATGCAGCGCACCGCCGTCCGGACCGTCGGGCGCGCAAAAGTCCAGGCGACCGGGGCGCTCGCGGAACCGCGCCACGTGCAAGGCATGATCCACCAACTCACCGATACCCTCGTTGCGGGCAGCGCTAATGGGGACAACGGGCACGCCCAACAGGCTCTCGAGCAGGTTGACGTCCACGGCGCCGCCGTTGGCGGTCACCTCGTCCATCATGTTGAGCGCGATGACCATAGGACGGTCGAGCTCCATGAGCTGCAGTGTCAGGTACAGGTTACGCTCGATGTTGGTGGCATCAATGATGTCAATGATGGCGTCCGGGCGCTCGTCGAGGATGAACTGACGGCTCACGACCTCTTCGCCTGTGTACGGCGACAGGGAGTAAATGCCAGGCAGGTCGGTAACGCTCGCCTCGGGATGGTTGCGGATGGTGCCATCTTTGCGGTCGACCGTCACGCCGGGAAAGTTACCGACGTGCTGGTTGGAGCCCGTCAGCTGGTTGAATAACGTGGTCTTGCCGCAGTTTTGGTTGCCGGCGAGGGCAAAGTGCAGCGGCGCGCCCTCGGGCACGGCCGTCTTTGCCGCACGGGGCGAATACGTCCCCTCGCCCAGGGCCGGATGCTCCGTCGTGCCGATTGCGGCGTTAGCGCGCGGACCCGTATCGGTGTCGTGAATACCCACGAGCTCGATGCGAGCGGCATCGTCCTTACGCAGTGTCAACTCGTAGCCACGCAGGCGGATCTCGAGCGGGTCACCCATGGGGGCGTACTTCATCATGGTGACTTCGGTGCCCGGCGTTAGACCCATGTCCAAAATATGCTGTCGGAGTGCCTGATCGTCCGATGCCACCGATGCGACAACGGCGTCCTTTCCAATCTCGAGTGTATCGAGCTTCACGTCCGTGTTCCTCCCCCGGCGCCCGCAGGGCGTTGTATTTATGTTCACCATGGCTAACCGTTTGCCATGGCTAACCAATTTTAAACTTACATGATAGCGTGAACACACAACGACGTTCAATCGACAGATTGCTGCAAGGAACGTCCCCAAGTGCCGGCACAAAAGGAACGTCCCCGAGTGCCAAGTACCGCAAGAGTGTCCCTTTCGACTAGTCGCTTAAGAACGTCCAATGACTACCTACGCCAAGCCCTTGACAGCTAGGACGATGCCGATGTCTTGGAACCGACAGACACTATGACCCAATCCG
This sequence comes from uncultured Collinsella sp., assembly GCA_900541285.1. Classification (GTDB taxonomy): domain Bacteria; phylum Actinomycetota; class Coriobacteriia; order Coriobacteriales; family Coriobacteriaceae; genus Collinsella. The sequence goes on along the minus strand of UQJA01000030.1, from coordinate 1,439 downwards.
AGGGCACTAAAAAGATAGGAGCCCCCGCTCGTGACCGCGGGTCGGGGCTGCGACAATGATGTTGAAGTGCCATAGGCGCAGCCGCGCCGCAACGAGGTTGGGAGGCTCCCGTGCCTAGATATTCTACCGCCTTCGGAATGGACGTACACCTCAGGTCCACCACCGTCTGCGCGCTCGACGCGGAGACGGGCGAGACAGTGACGAGGAGGTTCCGCGGCAACCCGTGGGGCGAGGTCGCGGAGTGGATGTCGGGCTTCCCGGGCCCGTCGCTCGCCGCCTACGAGAGCGGCTACCTCGGCTTCGCCCCGCAGAGGGAGCTCTCCGGGCTCGGCGTCGACTGCGTCGTCGCGGCCGTCTCCAAGGTCCCGAGGTCGGCGGCAGACTTCTCGTCCAAGAACGACCGCAACGACGCGGCCAGGATGGCCAAGGCGATACTGTCGCACGATATCTCCCCGGTATGGGTGCCGTCCCCCGAGATCGAGGGGCTCAGGGACCTCGCCGGGGCCCACGACGCGGCGACCGCGAGGCTCGCGGCGGCGAAGCAGCGGCTCCTGGCGTTCCTCGCCCGCCGGGGTTACGCCTACGGCGGCACGACGCCGGCCGGAAACCCCCGGAGGTACTGGACGTACGACTTCCTCAGGTGGCTCGACAAGGTTCGGCCCGCCGACGACGGCGGCATCCGGGCGCTGGCGGCGCTGAGGAGCGAGGTCGAGGCGGCCTCCGAGACGCGCGACGATCTCCTCGCCGAGTACAGGGCCGCCGTCGCGGCGGGGCCCCCCCCCGCCCCGCCTGGCCCAGCACCCGGTCCAGCTCCCGCATCCGCATGGCCAGGGCCTGGTTGATGCGCTGGGTCTCCCGGAGGTCGAGGCGCTCCAGTCGATCAAGGGATGCGGGTTCGCGCTCGCCGCCGCCTTCGCGTCCGAGGTCGGCGACTTCTCGAGGTTCCGCTCCGGCAGGCAGGTGACGTCCTACTTCGGCCTCGCCCCGAAGCAGAGGTCGAGCGCGGACTCCGTGCGCCTCGGCGGGATCAGCGGGGCCGGCAACGCCCTCGTCAGGAGGTTGGCTGTCGAGGGGTCCTGGAGCTACGTCCAGGCGAGCCACCAACCGAAGCTGATGCCCAAGGGCAGCGGCGTCCCGCTCGAGGTAAGGATGCACGGGAGGAAGGGTTCCGAGCGCCTGCTCCGGCGCCGCGAGGAGATACTCGCCAGGGGCATGCCCCAGGCGAAGGCGAACGCCGCCACCGCCGCCGAGCTCGTGAGGTGGCTGTGGGCCCTCGGCGCGATGTGCCGGGAGGCAACCGAATAGACATAGCCCCCGTCCCGGCGAGCCGGGCGGCCTTCGGGGATACCCCCTATTTCGCTGTGCGCGCGGAGCCCTCCGCATGCGCCTCGACAGACTTGGGGAACCCCGCCGAAGGAATGGAGTGCGGGCCGACAGAA
>UQJA01000029.1 GCA_900541285.1 uncultured Collinsella sp. | reverse complement strand
GCGCCGATGCGCTGGCGCGCCGCGCCGCTGACGCCGCAAGGAAGAGGGGATAGCCATGGCTGAGCTGTTGAAGGGCGCTCCCGTCGCCCGCGCGTTGACTGAGGAGCTTGCCGATCGTTGTGCTGTTCTGCGCGAGCGCGGCGTTGTTCCGACGCTTGCTATCGTGCGCGTGGGCGAGCGCGAGGACGACCTGTCCTACGAGCGCGGCGCCCTCAAGCGCTGCGAGAAGGTTGGCATTGAGGCTCGCCGCGTATTGCTTCCCGCCGATGTTTCGCAGGATGAGCTGCTGGCGGCTGTCGAGGGCATCAATGCTGACCCCGCTGTTCATGGCTGCCTGATGTTTCGCCCACTGCCCGTTGGGCTTGACGAGGATGCAGTTGCCGCGGCACTCGATCCCGCCAAGGATGTTGACTCCATGACTCCGGCCTCGCTGCTTACCACGCTTTCGGGGCGAGGCGAGGGCTTTGCCCCTTGCACGGCCGAGGCCGTGCTGGCGTTGCTGGACCATTACGGCGTTGAGCTGGATGGGGCCAAGGTCGCGGTCGTCGGTCGATCGCTGGTAATTGGGCGTCCCGTTGCCGCCATGCTTACGGCACGCAATGCCACAGTGACGACGTGTCATACGCATACGCGCGACTTGGCTGCCGAGTGCCGTTCTGCCGACATTGTTGTTGCCGCGGTTGGACGTGCGCGCACGATTGGCGCGGGTGCGGTTCGCGAGGGCCAGACGATTATCGATGTGGGCATTAACTGGGACGAGGCCGCTGGCAAGCTGGTCGGCGACGTCGATTTTGATGCTGCTGAGCCGGTTGTCGGCTCCATCACCCCCGTGCCGGGCGGCGTGGGGGCTGTGACCACTGCGATTCTCGCCAAGCACGTGATCGAGGCGGCGGAGCGTGCATCGAAATAGGCGTTTTGGGCTGTTTGAGGGGTTAGCCATATACCACGTGGTCAAAAAACGCCAAATATGAGTACTGTTGCCAAGATAGTCACATATTTTTTATGAGATTTGGGCTCCCTAGCGATATCCATTATCGTTAGGGAGCCCATTTTATTGAACCTATGGGGAATAACGTTGTCTTGCTTTTGGACAAATGGGGATTTCTGACACTCGTTACAAGGAAATTTGCTACTACTAAATTGGTGACAGTACTCATATTTGGCATTTTTTGACCACAGGGGTTGCCGGAGCTGTGGCTTCGCCCTTTTTGCGCCGAAGCGATACACTGTTACCGTTTGATTTCTTCGCTCAAGGAGGATGCGCATGCCGTGCACAACGATTTTGGTTGGTAAGAACGCGAGCTACGACGGGTCGACGCTGGTTGCCCGCAATGAGGACTCGTCCAACGGGGTGTTTGAGCCCAAGCGCATGCGCGTGGTGCATCCCGACGAGCAGCCGCGCGTCTACACGAGTGTCCTGAGCCACCTGACCGTTGAGCTGCCCGACAATCCCATGCGTTACACAAGCGTCCCCGACGTTGTCCCGGGCCATGGCATTTGGGCCGAGGCCGGCTTCAACGAGCTCAATGTTGGCATGTCCGCAACCGAGACACTCACCACCAACGAGCGCGTTCGCGGCGCCGATCCGCTTGTGGACTATGTGCCCGTCAAGGGCAACGAGGGCGAGGACGGCTATGTTCCGGCGCATCCCGGCGGACTGGGCGAGGAGGATATGGTGACCTTGGTGCTGCCGTACGCCAAGTCTGCCCGCGACGGCGTGCGTATCCTGGGCGATCTCCTCGAGCGCTACGGCACTTACGAGAACAATGGCATTGCCTTTAGTGACGTTGACGAGATCTGGTGGCTCGAGACCATCGGCGGCCACCACTGGATCGCCAAGCGCGTGCCCGATGACGCCTATGTGACCATGCCCAACCAGCTGGGTATCGATAGCTTTGACCTGGACGATGCCGAGGGCGCCCAAGCCGATCACATGTGCTCTGCCGACCTGCGCTCCTGGATGGCCGAGTGGCATCTTGATCTGACGCTGGGCGTCGAGGGCGACGGTCCGGCGACGGTCTTTAACCCGCGCGAGACCTTTGGCTCGCACAGCGACAGCGACCATGTCTACAACACACCGCGCGCCTGGTACATGCAGCGCTGCCTCAACCCCAGCGATGTGTGGGACGGTCCCGAGGCCGACTACACGCCCGAGAGCGACGACATCCCCTGGAGCCGCGTGCCCGAGCGCAAGGTGACCATCGAGGACATCAAGTACGTGCTTTCGAGCCACTACCAGGGCACGGAGTACGACTGCTACGGCAGCAAGGGCACGCCCGCCACGCGCGGCGCCTATCGTCCCATCGGCATCAATCGCAACAGCCAGCTCGCCGTGCTGCAGCTGCGCCCCTATGCGCAGCCGGCGTATCGCGCCGTGCAGTGGATGGCGTTTGGCTCCAACTCGTTTAACGCGCTCGTGCCGCTGTACGCCAATGTCGAGACCATGCCCGAGTACTATGCCGACACGCAGGCTCGCGTGACGTCCGAGAATTTCTACTGGGCAAATCGCCTGATCGGTGCCTTGGCCGATGTTCGCTTCCATGAGTGTGGTCGCGCGGTCGAGGATTATCAGGAGAAGGTCGGCGGCATGGGCCACAAGCAGATTCACGACGTTGACGCCGCCGTTGCCACACTGCCCGAGGCCGAGGTACCTGCCGAGCTCGCCAGCGCCAACGAGGAGTTTGCCGAGCGCGTGCGGGTGGAGACCGATGCTCTGTTGGGCAAGGTCCTCTACACCACGAGCTGCGCCATGAAGAACTCCTTCGCGATGAACGACAATGTGAGTTAAAGCCGACCTTGCAACGAGCGAGCGGGGCAAACGCCGTCGAGGGCTTTGCCCCGCTCGATTCCTACCTTGGCGGTAAAACGATTTTGTGTCGTTCGCCCAATCTTGGGTACAAGAAGGCCAATGCAGTTGTTCATGATTGGAGCCAACCATGGTTATGAAACTCGATCAGCTTGTTAACGGTGCCATCAACGTGGGCTTTGGCGCCGCCGCCGTTGCCGTCGAGGGCGGCAAGAAGGTCCTTGACGACCTCAATACCAAGGGCGAGCAGGTCCGCAAGGATGCCGGCGCCCCCGATATCGCCCGCAGCGTGTCTGACATGTTCGAGCAGGCGGGTGGCACCATCTCCGACCTGACCGAGCGCCTGGGCATGCAGGGCGAGACTGCGGCGCAGCGCGTGCTCGACGAGCTCATCCTGGCCCGCGTCCGCGTTATGACCGCCCCCGAGCGCACGGCCTTTTTGGCCCATGTGCGCGACATCGTCGATTCGGTCGAGGACAACGTGACCTCGGTGCCCGTCGAGTCCGTTGAGCCCGACGACGCAGAGGACGCCGAAGAGGCCGAGTAGCAGCGCAGATGGCAGATTCCACCACCGATTACAACAATCTAGATCCCTTGGGTGACGAGACGGCGGTTGTCGATGAGGTTGAGGCCGCCGTCTCGGGCGCTCGCAAGAAGCCGCGCGCCGTCGATATGGTCCCTGAGGAGCCCGATGCGATGGCGCCGGACGAGGAATACCAGCTCACGCCGGCAGGTCGTCGCGAGCGCATTGGGCAGATCGTTCGCTTGGTAAAAAAGTACCGCGTGTGGGATAACCTCACGCCAGTGCGCCTGCGCCGTCTGCTCGAAGAGCTCGGCCCCATGTTCGTCAAGATGGGTCAGATTCTGGCCAACCGCTCCGAGATCTTGCCGCAGCGGTTTTGCGACGAGCTGCGTCGCCTGCGCTCCGACGTAGAGCCGGTGCCGTATGAGGTAGTGCTCCGCTGTCTGGAAGAGGAGTACGGCCAGCGCCTGGGGCAGATGTTCGACGCGATCGACCCCAACCCGCTCGGAAGCGCCTCGCTCGCGCAGGTACACCGCGCCCGCCTGGTGACGGGCGAGGACGTGGCCGTTAAGGTCCAGCGCCCCGGCGCGCAACAGGTCATGGCGCAGGACATCGACATCATCCGTTCGGTGGTGCGCATCGTTTCCAAGTTCGTCAACACCGATCAGTTTGTTGACCTGCACGGCGTGGTCGAAGAGCTGTGGACCTCGTTTCGCGAGGAAACCAACTTTTTGGCCGAGGCCAAAAACCTCAACGATTTCTATGAGTTCCACAAAAGCGTGCATGGCGTGTCGTGTCCCAAATCCTACTTGGACCTTTGCACCGAACACGTCGTGGTCATGGACTACATTGACGGCATCTCGATTGCCGATCCCGAGCGCCTGGTGGCCGAGGGCTATGACCTGGATAAGATTGGCTCGGCGATTGTCGAGGACTACTCGACGCAGGTGCTCGATGACGGCTTTTTCCATGCCGACCCGCATGCGGGAAACATCATCCTCAAGGACGGCATTGTCTACTTTATCGACCTGGGCATGGTCGGGCGCATGTCGAGTCACGACCGCGGTATCGTCAAGGATATGATTTTTGCCGTGGCCGAGGGCGACGTGCCCAAGCTCAAGGATTCGCTCATGCGCTTTGCCGTGACGCGCGGCGATTCTGCCGAGCTCGACCATTCGGCCTTTTTGTCCGATTTGGACTTTATCGTTGCCGACTTTGCGGGCCTCGACCTTAAGGATCTTGATATCGGCGAGTTTTTGACCTCGCTGCTAAACTTGGCGCGCAAAAACGACGTTGAGCTGCCGAGCGTGGTGACGATGTTCGCGCGCGGCATGGTGACGCTCGAGGGTCTGCTGACCGAGTACATGCCCAACGTCAACATGATCCAGATCATCCAGACGCACATCAAAAACGAGAAGAGCGCCTATGCACGCGTCCGCGAAATGGGGCGCGATCTTGCCGCGAGCAGCTATCGCGCGGCAAAAGGCTCGCTCGAGGCGGCCGAGTATCTGGGCTTGGCTTCACGCATGCTCACGCGCGGCCAGCTTAAGGTGAACACGCAAATCATGAGCAGCGATAAGGCGCTGCGACAGCTGGGCGGAATTATCGACCGCATGTCGATGGCAATTGTGATCGCCGGTCTGTTTATCGGTTCGTCGGTGGTGTACTACGCGCGCATCGAGCCGGTTGTGTTCGGTATCCCGGTCATTGGCTTTATGGGCTACGTGAGTGCGCTGGTGCTGGCGCTTATGCTGGGCCGCAATATCTGGCTCAACAGTCACGGCGGCAAGCACTAGAGGCTGCGGCCGTCACCGCATTTTCCTATCGCAAACAATAGCTTTTACCTTGGGCTTCGCCTGCGTGCGAGGCCCTTTTGCGTGATACCATATTGACGGTAATAATCGATGGCCTAGATGGTGGTGTGGAGACGCACGAATGCGCGGTTATCCTGCGCATTTGGGAGAATCGGGGTGCAAGTCCCCGGCTGTACCAGTAACCGTAATTCCTCTTGGCTTGGGATGCTCGCGTCGCAGATCGGACGACGTGCCCGAGCCGTTAAGGTTAAGTCGGATCGCCTCCCATCTTGCACGTTGCCGCGGCGTATGCCGCCGGTGTGCATAGGGCTCTGGAGGGAAGGGGGACCCCGATGGGGGAACTCGAGCGCAACATGCGCGATGACGTGGGGCAGTCTCAAGGCAACGCTCCGAGTACAGACAGTAGGAGACAAATGGATATGTTTGAGGACGAGCGCCAGCGCGTCTCGCATCGCCGTGGCGCAATTGCGCGCGGCGTAGCCAAGCGCGGCCTGGTGGCATTCCTGGCCTTCGCGATGGCCTTTGGCACCACACCGGCTCAGCTGTGGGCCGAGGGCGCCGAGGGCATTGCCGAGGCTGTGGCTCAGACTGCGACGCCGGGCGAGGACGCAGCGCTTGCGGGCGGTACCGCTGAGCAGAGCGGCGCCGAGGTTTCGGATTCCGAGGGCGCGCCTGCAGCTAGTGCAGCCATAACAGAGGCAGCAACTGGCGACGAAGGCTCGGCGACGGGGGAGAGCCCTGCCACGAGCGAGCAGTCTTCGACGGCATCCGCTGGCCAAGCGGGATCTGCCGCCGCGGCTGCCGTTCAGACAGAGAACCCGACAGAAACCGGCGATGTCGCCAAGAAGCAAGTCGAGGTCTCGTTCTCGATTATCGGCACCGATGCCGACGGCAAGGCTCAGACCTGGGTGGCACCTACGCAGCTCAGGCTCGACGAGGGCGCGACGGCTGCGGATGCCTTCATTAAGCTGCAGGAGAAGACGGGCTTCAAGGCGAAGTACGATCCGAACACGGCATACGGTTTCTACCTCGAAAGCATCACATCCCCGAGCGATGGTCGCACGCTTGCCTACGATCCGACGACTTATGCCTTCTGGCGGCTGTTCGTCGACGGCGCGTCTTCCTCGGTTGGCGCGAACAGCGTCAAGCTCACCCAGGGGCAGAAGATTGAGTTTGCCTATACGGCTGGTAGCGCGTCCCCTGTCGTTAAGGACCAGGTTGCCGCAAATGTGACCGTCATTGGTCGCGATGCCCAGGGCAAGACCCAGACTTGGGTCGATAACGCGCAGTATGTGGTGACGTCCGGCTCGAGCGCACTTGACCTTACGAAGGTCGCGCTTGAGGCGAATGACATCGACGCCGTTGCTGCTGGCTCCTTCATTCTGAGCCTTAAGTACAACGGTGTTGAGCTGGGTACGCCCCAAGATTATTCGACCTATTGGCAGCTGTTCATCAACGGCAAGTCGAGCGACTACACGGCAGACAATGTCACCATTCATGCTGGTGATACCGTTACGTGGTTCTACGGTGGCTGGGGCGACCAGTTGCCGTCTGATTCCGTCCATGCTTCCGTTCAGGTCCTCGGTAAGGACAAGGACGGCAAGCAGCAGGTTTGGGCTTCGACGGGCCAGACGAGTCTCAAGTCGGGCTCTACTGCCAAGGATCTCCTTGAGCAGACCGGCCTTACTCTCGATGCTGGCGAATCGTCTTGGGGCTGGTTCCTCAATGGCATTACTTCGCCGTTCGATGGTAAGTCCTATGGCTGGGATGCTGCGACTAATAGCTATTGGCGCTTCTACGTAAATGGCAAGTTCGCCGACGTTGGCGCCGGTGTCTACGAGCTCCAAGAGGGCGATGCCGTCACCTTTATGTATGGTGCTGACGCCGATGCCCTTCCTGGCCAGGTTCTTGGGTCTGTCGATGTTATCGGTCCCGATGTCAACGGCAACAATACTCGTTGGGGCTCGGCAAGCAATGTTTCTCTGCCCGAAGGCTCTACTGCCCAGAACCTTATTGAGACGGTCCTGAAGGCCAAGGGCGTTACGTACAACGGCTCCCAGAGTGGTGAGTACTGGTTCCTCAATTCCATCAACTCGCCGTTCGATCACAAGCCGTATGCCTGGGATGCTGCGACCAATAAATATTGGCACCTGTATATCAACGGAGAGCCCTCCTTACTCTGCGCCAATCAGATTACGCTCAAGAGCGGCGATAAGGTTACGCTTGCCTATACCACCGACGATTCGGCCATGCCCGATCCCGACAAGATTGTCGTGGACCCGAGCGCGACGACCCCTGATTGGGATGCCGAGTGGGCCGGCTACGGCAACAGTGGCAACGGTTCGACCGTAACGGATGCCAAGACGCCTGCGCAGGCCGCCGGTCTTAAGTGGGCCTTCGATTGGAAGGCCGAGTCTGGTCAGCAGTATGCCAACTGCAGCGAGCCTGTCATCGCTAACGGCTTTGTGTATATCGCGACCGAGAACGAGCTCATTAAGATCGATTCGTCCACGGGCAAAAAGGTTGCCTCTGCGCCGCTTGCCTCCAAGGTGAGCTATACTTCTCGTCCGATCTATACCAATGGCCTTATCATCGTTCCGCTCAACGGCGGTGCGGTCCAGGCGATTACTGCAGACAAGCTGATCTGCAAGTGGCTGACGCCTGGTTTGACGGATTTGACGCAGAGCTCCTGCACCGTCGTTTCGGACGGCGAGTACGTCTATGTAGGCTCGGTCGATATTTCGTATGACGAGAATTACAACGCGACCTACGGCAACGGCTCCTTTGCACGCATTAAGATTGCCACGGGCGAAGTTTCTTGGCAGAACATCGACCCTACCGAGGGCTATTACTGGACTGGTGCGGCTTTGACGGATAAGTATGCCATCGTTCCTACGAGCGCGGGTACGCTTAAGTGCATTGATAAGACGACGGGCGATGTCGTTTCGACCATGGAGCTCGGCGCTGTCGCAAATGCCGATTGCATTGCCGATCCGTCCAATGGTTCGACCTTCTATCAGATGACGCACGACGGAAAGCTCCATGTGATTTCGCTTTCGGCGAAGGGTGTGCTGAGCGCACAGAAGACGGTTGATCTGGGCCTTACGAATAATCTGAGCGCCCCTGCGGTGTTTGGTGACAATCTGATTGTCGGCGGACAGACGGCTACGGGCTCTGCTCTGGTTCTCTATACCCTGAAGACGGGTAAGACCACGATGGTCGCTGCTGCCGACGGCAAGGCGCTGCCGGCTGGCCTCAACGGTATTGCTGCTACTCCGCTGGTGAGTGTTCAGGGCGGCAAGACCTATGTGTACTTCACCGTTAACAGCGCGGATAGCAAGGATTACGTCAACTACTCTGCTGGTGGTGGCGTGTATCGCTATACGCTCGGCGATGCAGAGGCGACGCAGATTTATGATGCGGCTGGCCATTACCAGTACTGTGACTCTCCGGTCATTGCCGATGCATCTGGCAACCTGTACTACATCAATGATTCGGGCACGCTGTTCAAGCTCGGGGCCGTTGAGTCTTGGACGGTTGCCTTTAATTCCAACGGCGGGTCTGCTTGCGACACTAAGTTTGTTGCTACGGCCGACGGCAAGTTGGTCAAGCCGGCCGATCCGACGCGCGATGGCTACACTTTCGGCGGTTGGTTCACCGATGAGGCTTGCACGCAGGCGTATGACTTCAGTACGCCGGTGACGGCCGATCTGACGCTGTATGCCAAGTGGACCAAGAATGCTGTTAACCCTGGCGGCAATGGCGGTTCTGGCTCCAATGACGGCAATGGTGGCGCTGGCAACGGTTCCGGTGCTGGCGCTGGCACGGGCACGGGTTCCGGCTCCGGCACGAAGGGCCAGCAGACTGGCGGCGCTGTCGCTCCGGGTCATAAGCCGATGACCAAGACGACGGTGTCGACCAAGACCGAGACCAAGGACAACAAGCCCAACAAGAAGGACTCCGATAAGTCCGATAAGAAGGACGAGAAGAAGTCTGGCAAGAAGTCTGACAAGAAGGATAGCAAGTCCGACAAGAAGTCCGATTCCAAGTCCGATACGGGTGCTGCTTCCACGACCACTGCTAAGAAGCCCTCTAGTGCTTCCGAGCAGGAGACTGGCGCCAACCCGCTCGCCATTGTTGGCGTTGCCGCCGGCGTCATCGGTCTCGCCATCGTCGGCGTGTTCGTGTTCACCAAACGTCGGTAGGTGAGGGCTGTGTCCAATAAATCCAAGGACGCTGACCCCAAGCAACCAAATTCCTCGTTCATTCAGTTCGACGATGCAAAGCAACAGGGCGCCGCTTCGGCGGCGTCCGCCCCTCGACGGAAGGCGCTTACTGGCGTCCTGACCGCCGCGTGCGTTGCGCTAATTGTCATATCGCTGGGCTTCGTCCATCCTTCCGAGAGCGGCGCCTGGTCCATTGACTGGATCGTTCAGACCGTGACGGGGGAGAGCGTCGTCGCGAAGGACGCCAAGGGGTCTGACTCGACCGTCGCTTCGGGTAAAGCTGGCTCCAAGGATTCCAAATCTTCGGATGGGTCGAACGACGAGTCTAAGGGTTCGGATAAATCTGACTCTAAGAAGGAGTCCGAGTCTTCGGACAAGGAATCAAACAAGGGCTCGGATAGCAAAAAGTCCGAAGACAAGGATGGCAAGAAGTCTGGAGAGAAGAACAGCAATAAAAAGACCGACGGCAATCAGTCGACTTCTCAGAACTCGACTTCTTCTGGCGGGGCCGGCTCTACGCCTGGCGCCTCCTCCTCATCCAGCGGGGCATCTTCTGCCCCCGATAACGGCAACGCCTCTACTGGCGACCAGGGCAGCTCGCAGCAGCCTAGCTACGTAACGGTGACGGTTTCGGTCACATCGAGCGCCGTGGGCAATCCTGTGTCCTCTGGTGGCACCTTTACCTTTAACGAAGGCGCTACCGTCTACGATGCCCTGTGCGCGCTGGGCCTTTCTGTCAACGCACATGGCTCGTCGTACGGCACGTATGTCTCCGCGATTGGTGGTTTGGCCGAGAAACAGCACGGCGGCACGAGCGGCTGGATGTACTCCGTCAACGGCACAACGCCCATGACGGCCTGCAGCAACTACGTTCTCTCAAACGGTGACAACGTAGTCTGGTATTACGTTACAGGCTAGAGGCCTCGACATAGCGCGCCAGACGGGCGGTTCGGACAAACATCCGGGCTGCCCGTTTTTCATGCGTAGAGGACTGGGTCGCCGGGTCTCTCGGCAAACAAAAAACCGGTTGGAACGTGAATTCCAACCGGCTGCGAAGCGAGATTATGTTGGGTCGTCTACGACTGTGCGCCCTCGAGGAAGAAGCGGCGGCTAAAGTAGTTGTACCAGGTGACCAGGAACGTGGCGATGGCCTTCATGGCCTGGTAGCCGATGCTCAAAAACGTGACGCCCACAAACATGTACAGGTCGTTGAGGCCCAAACCAATCACCGACAGGATGGTGAAGATCGTGAACTCGCGCTTGCGGCTCATGCCCTCGCGATGGTCGAACACGTACTTCATGCTGAGCCAGTAGTTGACCACGACGGACGTGATAAACGAGATCGTGGTGCTCATCAAAAAGTCGAGATGGAACAGCTCGACGAGCGCAATGAGCATGCCCCAGTCGATGCCAAAGGAGATAAGTCCCACGACAGCGAATTTGAGGAACTGCTTGGTATGAGGTTGTGCCAGTGCCTTGCGCACGTAATCACATCCAATGCGTTGACGAATCGAGCAGAGAATACTTTAGAGCTTTTGCAAGGGAAACGTAAGGTCTTTGGCAAGAACTATACGAACTCGCCAAATTTGCAAGAGACAATCCGCAAACGTCGCAAATCCTTCCGTAAACGAACAAGGCCCACGAACAACGCAGCGCTCGACGCGCGTCGTCCGTGGGCCCCGTAGCTGTGCGGGAAAGCCGAGCTACTTGGTCTCCTCGCCCTCCAGGAAGATCTTTCGGGTCACAAAGTTGTAGACCATAACAAGCGCGGTGGCGCAAATCTTGGCGATATTGGCTTCGAGCCCCAAGCCGGCATTGAGCGCAAGCACGATGCCGTCGTTGAGCGCCAAGCCGATCACGGACAGCACGACAAAGATAATGAACTCGCGGCGGCGGCTCATGCCCTCCTTGTGCGCAAACACGTACTTCATGCTCGCGACGTAGTTAAAGATGAGCGAGACGATAAAGCCGCTGGTATTGGCGATCAGGATGTTAAGGCCCAGACCGTAGTGGAGCAGATTCATGATGCCAAAGTCGATGACCGTGGCGACGACGCCGACGACGCCAAACTTCATGATCTGCGCAAGGAGCTTTTGCATGGTACCTGCCTTAGGGTGGCGCCGGAGCGCCGCGGGGATGACGAACTCAGCCAGTTTAGCCAATCCCCGCAGGCGGGGCTAGGCGCGCTCCTCGATAGCACCGTTTCTATATGCATCGAGCAGTTGGCGTAGGTCCTGGATCTGGCTGCGGATCTTGGCACCGGTATCGGTGTCGCTCACCATGCGGCGACGGTCGGCCTGGTCAAAACGGTTGGTCTCGCTCTCGATGTCCACGTTGCGCGTGAGCGCTTCGGCAACCGTTGTAAAGGCCCGGTGCGACTTAAGGCGACAGCCGCGTGAGCTCGAGATAAGCGTGTAGCCGGCGATGCCCGTCTTGGGATGGTAGGCGCGGCAGAAGCCGCCATCGATGACCAGCAGCTTGCCGTTGGCGCGGATGGGCTGCTCGCCCTTGGTGGTCTTGACGGGCGTATGGCCATTGATGATGTGACCGGTCGGCGAACATGCCATGGGGGCAACGCCGAACTCGCGCATGATGTCGTCGCAGACCGAGGGCGACTTGGTAAGCGTAAAGTACGGGTCCATCGGCTCGAGCCAGGTGCTCTTATCGGCGATATAAGCGCGTTCAAAGGTACGCACCAGGCGCCCGCTGGCGGGTGAGTTAAAGCCGATCCACAGGTACCACATCCAGTCGAGGGCGTCGCGGTCGCCCACGCGCCAGGCGCGGCGGGCGATATGGTCGCAAAAATCAAAATAATCGCGGCCGGCGTGCCAGGTGCCCAGGCAGTTCATGCTGCTAAAGGTGCCGTCTTCGTTGAGCGGTACGCAGCCGTGGAACAGCAGATTGCCGTTGGCGACCTTATACAGGGAGCCGTGGGTATAGAGGAAATCGATGTGGCGATGCAGGTGATCGGCGGTAACAAACTCGGATATGAGCTTGTCGATGATGTGCTGCTCCTCGGGCGTGAGCGTGTAGGGGTCCGCAGGATCGACGGTGGGGAAGTCGTTGGTCGTGAGCGGCCATACGCTGCCGTCGGCAAGCGTGACCGTGCCGGCGTCGTGATCGATCTTGTCGAGCAGCAGGCGGTCGGCCATATCGAACTCGGGGTGACGCTGGATAATCTGGCCCTCGAGCTTAAAGAGCAGGACGTTGATGGCTTTGATCAGCGGGCTGATGGACTCGCCGGCGGTATAGGTGGCGTCGGCGAAGGCGACAAGCTCGCGCAGTGAGATGCCGTAGTCGTTCTCGAGAATCTCGTAGTTGTCGTAGCGCAGGTTGTTGCGCAGTACCGTGGCGATGCAGGCGGGCTCGCCGGCAGCGGCGCCCATCCACAGCAGGTCGTGGTTGCCCCACTGAATGTCGAGCGAATGATAGGTGAGCAGGCGGTCCATAATCTTGGCCGCGCCGCCGCCGCGGTCGTAGATGTCGCCCACCAAATGCAGGTGGTCGACGGCGAGGCGCTTGATGAGTGAGGCGAGCGACTCGATAAAGTCGTCGGCGCTGGCGGTCTCCAAGATGGATTCGATGATGCGCTCGTGATAACGCACACGGTAGTTGTTCTCATCCGGATGCGTGTGCAGCAACTCGTCGATGATGTAGGCGTAATCGCGCGGGATGGCCTTGCGCACCTTGGAGCGGGTATAGCGGCTCGAAAGCGAGCGGGCGACCACAATGAGCTGGTCGAGCATGGTCTTGTACCAGGTGGGCGAGTCCTCGCGCCGGGTGCGGACAAGATCGATCTTCTCGCGCGGATAGTAGATGAGCGTGCACAGCTCGCCCTTTTCGTCAAAGGAGAGCGCGTCGCCAAAGATCTCGTCAACATGTTCGCGCACGACGCCCGAGCAGTTGTTGAGGATGTGCATAAAGGCTTCGTACTCGCCATGCACATCGCTCATAAAATGCTCAGTGCCCTTAGGCAGGTTGAGGATGGCCGAGAGGTTGATGATCTCGGTGAATGCGGATTGCTCGGTGGGGAACTGTCTCGACAGCAGGCGCAGATACTTGAAGTCTTGCGGATTGCGATCGAATGCGACCATGAAGCACCTTCCGATGTGGTTGGTAAAACTGATAAAACAGCGTCAAACGTTTATCAGTATGCGCCGCTTTTGTTTCGATTGGAGATGGGAGGTCGAATTGTTGGCCGAACGGTTTGGTAAATCGATTTAGTTGAGGTAGATATGGTGGTTGAATGGAGACGACAGAAGGTGTTTTCTCAGTTATTTATGCGTGGAGCCGGTGGAGACGATGGTGGTAAAGATGTTCGCTATTTTTGGTTCGATTTGGTAAATAGTGGACATATGTACCGTATGTAGGCTCACTGTGCGATAATTTGCGCAGCAATGAGTAAGGAGCCTCATATGAGTGATTTTGTCCTGACCTGTGAATCCGCCGCCGACCGAACCCGTGAGTTCTTTGCGTCGCGCAATATCCCTGTCGTGTGTTTTCATTACGAGATCGACGATGTTGTCTATACGGACGATCTGTATCAGTCGATTACGCCGGACAAGTTTTTTGCCCAGATTGCCGCGGGCGCCATGCCCAAGACGTCTCAAGTGAGCGTGGGTGAGTACGAGGAGTTTTGGGAGCCGTTTGTTGCCGAGGGTAAAGACGTGCTGCACCTGACGTTGTCGTCGGGTATTTCGGGCACGTATGGATCGGCCTGCGTTGCGGCACAGATGCTTGCGGATCGCTATCCCCAGGGCGGCAAGGTGCGCGTCATCGATTCGCTGGCGGCGTCTTCGGGCTTTGGCCTGCTGGCGGAATGTGCCGCCGACGTGCGCGATAGCGGGGCTTCACTCGACGAGACGGCTGCCTGGATCGAGGAGCACAAGCTCAACCTGCACCACTGGTTCTTCTCGACCGATCTGTCGAGCTACCTGCGCGGCGGTCGCATTTCGGCTGCGAGCGCGATCATCGGCACGGCGCTTAAGATTTGCCCGCTTATGACGGTCGATTGCGAAGGTGGGCTGTCGCCACGTGAGAAGATTCGCACTAAGAAGCGCGCGATTTCCGAGATGGCTAAGACCATGATGGCACACGTGCAGGACGGTGCGGATTATTCGGGTAAGTGCGTCATGTCGCACTCGGCGTGCCGCGAGGATGCCGAGGCAGTTGCGGCGCTGATCGAGGAACAGATTCCGCAGCTTAAAGGCAAGATTGAGATCAATAACATCGGTACTCTGATTGGCTCGCATACCGGACCTGGTACGGTGGCGCTCTTCTTTATGGGCGACAAGCGCGTGGATTAGTTTGCCCCATCACATCGCTGCATGATTGCTCAAACGAAAACGGCCCGCCTCACGTTTGTGGGGCGGGCCTTGCTGTTGGGGTTAGCGTTTCTTTCCGCGGAAGAAGAAGCCGTGCAGTGACGGCTTGAGGCCGCGGTTGGCGCGATGCTCCTCGACGCGCTCGTGGATCGAAGCGACGCGCTCGATGACTTCGTCGGGAATCGGCACGTCGGGATTCATGTTCTCGACCTGGCTGACCTCGGCGGCGGAGACCTGGTCGATAATGGGCACATCGTCGTGCGAGATGACAGGTGTGGCGTCTTCCTTCATCTTGCGATAACGCTGCATCATGTCGGTCTGTAGCTGCTGGGCCGAAGGCGGCGTCCAGATGATGGCGTTGGCGCCGGCGGCGATGGTTTCACGGATGCTCTCGGGCGTCTTGCCGCCCGGCGCGATGAGCGGCAGGTTGGGATAGTGCTTGCGCAGCTCGCGTAGGACCTGGGGCGTGTTCTTGCCGGCGGCGATGTTGAGAATCTTGGCTCCAGCGCGCACCTTGGCGTGGGCATCGTCGTCGCAGCGAACGACCGTAGCGATGACGGGGATGTCGGCGATGTTGGTGATGTGCTCGACCATCTCGGCGGTGGCGGGGGAGTTGACCACACAGCCCGCCGCGCCCTGCATCTCGGAGACGGCTGCCATCTGAACGGAGCGCTTGCCGGTGGTGGTGCCACCGCCCACGCCTACGAAGACCGGGCACTCGGCGACGGTCAGCAGCGCCTGCGTAATGGCGGGCTGCGGCGTGAAGGGGTAAACGGCAAAGACGGCATCGGCGTTGGAGTTGCGGATGACCGCGACGTCGGTGGTGTAGATGAGCGATTTGATACGACGGCCGAAGAGCGTGAAGCCGCTGGCCTCCTCAATCTCGTCAGGCATGCGAAGAGCCGCCTTGCGCAGGCGCCCGTCGATGGGCAGCGGCTCCATGGGAAGCAGTCCGTTGGGGGTCACGGCTACCTGGGGCTCGGTGAACTCGTCTGCGAGCTCGACCTCGGAGAAATCGACCGAGGCGACGATGTCCTCGTGAACCTCGGCGGGCACATCGATGGGGGCTTGGTCGTTTGCCGCGGCAGGCGTGTCGAAGGAGCTGGTGCCGACGAAGGCGTCGACGCGCTCATTTAGATCGTTGAGGGTATCCATGGAAGCTCGATTCTATGTGATGACGGCCGGCGCGATGCAGCCGGAATTGCGAATGCTAAATCGTTTGACGAGTTGATTTTTCCCCGCCGCGCCATCCGTTAGACCGAAGGGCCGGCGAACGTGAAGGAGCTGTGGTGGCGGGTATTGAGGTGCTATCTTGAATGTCCCGTTTAAAAGAGAGGTGACGCGGTATGGAATTGACAGCAATGTTTAGCTCGATTGGCCTGTGCGTGGGCGCAATCGTTGCCGCCGCGGTCATCTACTTTGTGGTCACGGCCATTAAGGGCAAAAGGGCCGAACGCAAGGAGCGCGCGACGCTTAAACAGCATCGCGACCAGCAGGGCAAACGCGCACGGAGATAGCTTGTTGAGTTTTGGATCCGTGCGCTAGCTGCGTTTTCGGATCAGGGCAATGTAGAAGCCCTCAAAGTCGCGGCTGGGCGGAATGGTGAGTGTGCCGGACAGGCCGTTGGCGATGGCCGATACCTGACCCGCGGCAATGGCCTCGGTTAGGGCGTTGGACTCGATGCGCGGCTCCTCGCCAGCTTCCTGGGCGCGGCGTGCCTCACTTTCGCTTGGCGTGCCGTCGAGGGGGATGAGCTCGCAGTCCATATGCTTGTCGAGGGCCTCTTGCAGGGCGTCCTCGTTTTCCTGCGGCAAGATCGAACAAGTGGAATAGACGAGCGTGCCGCCCGGTTTGAGGGCTCCCATGGCGCGGTCCAGAAGCGCACGCTGCGAGCGGGCGCATTTGACGAGCAGCTGCTCGGTCAGGCCGCGCAGGCTTTTCTCGTTGCCGCTGATGACGGTGCCCGTGCCGGTGCAGGGAGCGTCGAGCAGGATGCGGTCAAAGCGGAAGAACTCGTCGAGCTCGCGTGCGTCGGTGCGCATGACGGGCACGTTTTTTGCGCCTTGGCGGTGGAGGTTGGCTTCGAGCTTCTCGGCGCGGGGAATGCTCATCTCGCAGGCGGTAAGGTGCGCCTGCCCCTGCGTGAGGGCGGCGATCTGCGTCGTCTTGCCGCCAGGGGCTGCGCACATGTCCAGGATGTCCTCGCCTGCCTGAGCGCCCAGGACCAGCGGCGGCATCATGGACGACAGGCTCTGCAGGTAGATTTTGCCGTCGCGGTAGATGTCGAGATCCCACAGATCGGAAACCCGGGCCTCGGGCAGGATGAAGGCGTCTGGGTACCAGGTGACGGGGTTGTGGGCGATGTCGGCGGCATCGAGCGCCGCAGCGATGTCCTCGGCGGTTGCCTTGAGCGTGTTGACGCGCAGCGTGACCGGGCGTGTGGCCGCGGCGCCGAAGCCCTCGATCATGAGCTCGGCATCGGCGGGGGCCTAGGCGCCGGGGACCCGGGCGGCCAAGGGGGCGA
>UQJA01000028.1 GCA_900541285.1 uncultured Collinsella sp. | reverse complement strand
CGGCCTGCGCATGCGTCTTGCCGACGGCCTCGGCGGCGGCGACAATCGCCAGCACGCGCTCGTACTCGGTCGGAATGACCTTCACAAAGTGCTTGTTCATCGTCTCAAAGCTGTAGAGCAGCTTAATGCCGCGCGGGCTCTGCGTCGCGTCCACGTGCTCCTGGATGAGCTCGCGAATCTGCGCCAGCTCGCCGGCCGTCGGGGCTTTAAGCTCAACGCTCTCGTGGTTCACACGGGCATCGAGCGTGCCGTACTGGTCAAAGACATAGGCCACGCCACCCGTCATGCCGGCGGCGAAGTTCTGCCCGACCTCGCCCAGGATGAGCGCCAGACCACCCGTCATGTACTCGCAGCCATGGTTGCCGCAGCCCTCGACCACCACGGTGGCACCGGAGTTGCGTACGGCAAAACGCTGGCCGGCAAGACCGTTGATGAAGCCGCGGCCGCTCGTGGCGCCAAAGAACGCAACGTTGCCCACGATGATGTTCTCATCGAACTTGTAGGTCGCATGCGGGTTGGGGCGCACCGACACCTCGCCGCCCGAAAGGCCCTTGCCAAAGTAGTCGTTGGCGTCGCCGCACATGTTGAGCGTAATGCCGCGCGGCAGGAAGGCGCCAAAGCTCTGACCGGCCGAACCATCGCAATCGATGGTGATGGAGCCGGCGGGCAGGCCCTCGGGATGCGCCTTGGTCACCGCGTTGCCCAAGATGGTGCCCACGCAGCGGTTGACGTTGGCGATATCGGCGCGGAAGCGAATCGGACGCAGGTGCGCACGGGCATCGGCCGTATAGGGCACAAACAACGTGGAGTCGAGCGTCTTGTCGAGCTCGCTGTCCGCAGCCATCTGGGGCAGGAAGTGACGGCCGTCGGCGCCCGGGATGTGGGCACCAAACTCACAGGTCGCGCTTGCCAGCACGGGCGACAGATCCAGCAGGTTAGCCTTGCGGTTGCCCGGGACCTCAATCTGGCGCAAGCACTCGGGATGGCCGACCATCTCTTCGACGGTGCGGAAGCCCAGGCTCGCCATGACCTCGCGCAGTTGCTCGGCAACAAAGAGCATAAAGCGCTCAACGTGCTCGGGCTTGCCGCGGAAGCCGCGACGCAGGCGGCAGTTTTGCGTAGCGATGCCGGCGGGGCAGGTATCCTGCTGGCAGTCGCGCTGCATGAGGCAGCCCATCGAGATGAGTGGCATGGTCGCAAAGCCAAACTCCTCGGCACCCAGCAGGCAGGCGACGGCAACATCGGTGCCGTCCATGAGCTTGCCGTCGGCCTCGAGCACCACGCGCGAGCGCAGGCCGTTTTGCAGCAGCGTCTGCTGGGCCTCGGCAAGACCGAGCTCCAGCGGCAGACCGGCGTGCCAAATGGAATCGCGAGCAGCGGCACCCGAGCCGCCGTTGTGGCCGCTGATCAAAATCTTGTCGGCAGCGCCCTTGGCAACACCAGTGGCGATGGTGCCGACGCCGGCCTCGCTGACCAGCTTGACCGACACGCGCGCGCCGGGGTTGGCGTTCTTAAGGTCAAAGATCAGCTCTGCCAGGTCCTCGATGGAGTAGATGTCGTGGTGCGGCGGAGGCGAGATCAGGCCGATGCCGGGCGTGGACTGACGGACCTCGGCAATCCAGGGGTAGACCTTCTTGCCGGGCAGGTGACCGCCCTCGCCGGGCTTGGCGCCCTGAGCCATCTTGATCTGGATCTCGAAGGCGCTGCACAGGTAGCGGCTCGTCACGCCAAAGCGTGCGCTTGCTACCTGCTTGATGGCGGAGTTCTTGGAGTCGCCGTTGGCCAGCGGGGTCTCGCGACGCGGATCCTCACCGCCCTCGCCGGAGTTGGAACGGCCGTGCAGGCGATTCATAGCGATGGCCATGCACTCGTGTGCCTCTTTGCTGATGGAGCCGTACGACATGGCGGCGGTGTTAAAGCGGCGGACGATGTTGAGCGCGGGCTCGACCTCGTCGAGCGAAACCGGCGTGCAGCCGCTGGCATTAAAGTCGAGCAAGTCGCGCAGGCGCACGGCACGGCCGGTGCGGTGCAGGCGGGCGCTGTACTCCTTAAAGGTGTCGTAGCTGTCCTCACGGCAGGCGGTCTGCAGCAAGTAGACGCTCTGAGGGTCGATCAGGTGATCCTCGCCACCGAGTGGGCGCCACTTGGTCAGACCCAGTGTGGGCAGCTGATCGGGAGCCGGGCTCTTAAGGATGGCGAGCGCGGCGTCGTAGCGCTCGTTTTGCTCGCGCTCAACGTCCTCGACACCCATACCGCCCACACGGCTCACCGTGCCGGCGAAGTATGCGTTGACGAACTCCGGCGTAAAGCCCACGGCCTCGAAGATCTGCGCCGAATGGTAGCTCTGCACCGTGGAGATGCCCATCTTGGACATGATGGAGACGATGCCGGCGGTCGCAGCCTTGTTGTAGTTGGCGATGCCCTGCTCGGCTGTCACGTCCAGATCGCCGCGTGCCGCCAGATCGCGGATGCACGCATGTGCGTTGTACGGATAGATGCCGCTCGCGGAGTAGCCCACCAGTGCCGCAAAGTCGTGCGGAGACACGGCGTCGCCGCACTCCACCACGATATCGGCAAAGGTACGCACACCGGCGCGGATCAGGTGGTTGTGCACGCAGCCCACGGCAAGCAGCGACGGCACAGGGACCTCGTCCGCTCCGGCGCGATCGCTCAGCACCACAATGTTCACGCCGTCGCGGACCGCAGCCTCGACGTCCTCGGCAAGCTGTTTGAGCGCAGCCTGCAGCGCGCCCTCGCCGGCATCGCGGCGGTAGACGGCACGGAAACGACGGGTCTTAAAGCCCACGCGGTCGATGGCGCAGATGCGGTCGAACTCCTCCTCGTTGAGCAACGGGCGCTCCAAGCGAACCAGCTGGCAGGCCGTGCGGGAATCCTCGAGCAGGTTGCCGTGGTTGCCCAGGTAGAGCGTGGTCGAAGTTACCATATGCTCGCGAAGGGCATCGATCGGAGGATTCGTGACCTGAGCGAACAGCTGATAGAAGTAGTCAAAGAACGAACGCGTCTTCTTGGACAGGCAGGCCAGCGGCGCATCGATACCCATCGAGGCGAGCGGGGCCTTGCCCTGCTGGGCCATGGGGCGCACGACCTCGTCAACATCATCCCAGTGATACCCGAGCTTAGCCATGCGCACGGCGGCGGGCACCTCGGCGTCCTCGGCGGGCGTTGCCGCAACGGGCTCATCAAGCGCGTCGACGGCCAGCGTCTCCTCGGCAATCCAGTCGCGGTAGGGCTTCTCCTTGGCATAGCGGGCGCGCAGCTCGTCGTTGTAGATCACGCGGCCGCGGGCAAAATCGACCTCGAGCATCTGGCCCGGTCCCAGGCAGCCGCTCGTCAGGATGTTCTCGGGGCGTACCTCGATGGTGCCCACTTCGCTTGCCAGCATAAAGCGGCCATCGCGCGTCACGTAGTAGCGGGCGGGGCGCAAGCCGTTGCGGTCGAGGGCGGCGCCCAGCGTGCGACCGTCGGTAAAGGCGATGGCCGCCGGGCCGTCCCAGGGCTCCATGAGCATGGACTGGTAGGCGTCGTAGGCGCGGCGCTCCTCGCTCAGACTGTCGTTGTGGTCCCACGGTTCGGGCAACAGCATGGATGCGGCACGCGTGAGCGGGCGACCGTTCATGACCAAAAACTCGAGCACATTGTCCAGAATTGCAGAGTCGGAGCCCTCGCGGTTGATGATCGGCATCACGCGCTCAAGATCATGCTGCAGCACGGGGCTGTACAGGTTGGGCTCGCGGGCACGAATCCAGTTGACGTTGCCCTTGAGGGTGTTAATCTCGCCGTTGTGAATGATAAAACGGTTGGGGTGCGCACGCTCCCAGCTGGGCGTGGTGTTGGTGGAGTAGCGCGAATGGACGAGCGCCACGGCCGTCTTGACGGCGGCGTCGTTGAGATCGATGAAGAAGCGACGCATCTGCGTGGCGACCAGCATGCCCTTGTACACGATGGTGCGCGAGCTCATGGAGCACACGTAGAAGATCTTGTCGCGCAGGGCGAACTCGGCGTCGGCCTTCTTTTCGATGGTGTGGCGGCACACATACAGACGGCGCTCGAAGGCGTCGCCCGCCGGCGTGTCGTCCGGACGGCCCAGAAAGGCCTGCAGGATAGTGGGCATGCAGGCGCGGGCCGTCTCACCCAGGTCGTGCGGGTCGACCGGCACCTCGCGCCAAAAGAGCAGCGGCACGCCGGCCTCGGCGCAGCCCTCCTCAAACACGCGACGGGCATCCTCTACGCCCTTGTCGTCCTGCGGGAAGAACAGCATGGCCACGCCATAGTCGCCCTCTGCCGGCAGAATCTGGCCACACTTTTGAGCCTCTTTACGGAAAAAGTGATGCGGAACCTGGAACAGGATGCCGGCGCCGTCGCCGGTGTTCTTCTCGAGTCCCGTGCCGCCGCGGTGCTCCAAGTTGACCAGAATGGACAGCGCGTCGTCCAGGATCTGGTGATGGCGCTCGCCGTTGATATCGGCAAGCGCGCCGATGCCACATGCATCGTGATCGAATTCGGGGCGATAAAGGCCCTGCTGCTGAGCGGAATCTGCCTGCATCGCGATCCTCCCCTTGGTGTTAGACAGTCAGTTGAATAGGCATACTAGGAGCATCGCCGGCCTGTTGTGTTTCCCACCCGTTTCGAAACAATCGCGTAACGCACGCCCTACGAGTGGACACCGCCGACCTCAAGGGCGACAACAAGGGCCCCAAGTTCGGCCTGTAAGCTCACCGCTTCAAACATCGCAATCTGTAACAGGAGGAGCCGATTTTGGCGCTTAGATGTTACAGGTTGAGATTTTCTGCAGGACAGTTTTGGTTTGTCTCGATCTGTAACACGAAGGGCCGATTTTTGCAGTCAACTGTTACAAATCGAGATTTTCCATAGGACCATTTCTTCCTGTCTTGATCTGTAACACCTAGGCCCAATTTCCATCCCTAGTTGTTACAGATCAAGACATTTCGGCAGCCCTCTTTCACCATCCTATTCAAATACAACAATTTTGTTAGTCTTGGTTAACTTTTGAGCCTAAAACGGGTATCCTTTGCGGCGTCAAACAAACGGCACGCAGGAGCTCACCATGCTCAACCATCTCAAACATCATTTTGGCTCCCGGCGCACCGGTGGTCACGGAGGCCTAGACATTGCGCGGCATATCGGCCCCGGGCTGCTCGTGACCGTTGGCTTTATCGACCCGGGCAACTGGGCCTCCAATATGGCCGCGGGCTCGCGGTTTGGCTACGCGCTGCTGTGGATCGTCACGCTGTCCACGATTATGCTGATCGTCTTGCAGCACAATGCGGCGCACTTGGGCATCGCCACGGGCGCCTGTCTTGCCGAGGCCACGACACGCTTTCTCCCCCGCATCGTGGGACGCACGGTGCTCGCCAGCGCCTATCTCGCGACCATCGCCACCGCCATGGCCGAAGTCCTGGGTGGTGCGATTGCCCTTCAAATGCTCTTTGGGCTGCCCGTGCGCACGGGCTGCGTCATCGTGGCGGCAGCATCGATGGCGATGCTCATGACGAACTCCTACAAGCGAGCCGAACGCTGGATCATCGCCTTCGTCGGCGTGGTAGGACTCTCGTTTTTGGCCGAGCTTGCACTAGCCAAGGTCGACTGGCCGCAAGCCGCCGCAAGCTGGATCACGCCCAGTATGCCCACTGGCTCTGCCGCGATTATCGTGAGTGTCCTGGGTGCGGTCGTTATGCCCCACAACCTCTTTCTGCACTCCGAGGTCATCCAATCCATGCACTTCGAAGGCCAAGGCGAGCAAGTTATCGAAGAGCGTCTGCGCTATGAGCTCTTCGACACGCTCTTTTCGATGGGCGTGGGCTGGGCAATCAACTCGGCCATGGTCATCCTGGCCGCAACGACCTTCTTTGCGCACGGCATGGTCGTAGACGACCTCGCCGTCGCAGCGGACACGCTCTCCCCCATTCTGGGCCCAGCAAGCTCGACAATCTTTGCGGTGGCGCTGCTGTTTGCGGGCCTCTCGAGTAGTGTGACGGCAGGCATGGCGGCAGGCACCATCACCGCGGGTATGTTCGACGAGGAATACGACATCCACGACCGACATTCCTCGATCGGGGTGGCGGCCTGTTTCGCCGGCGCAGTGGCGGCGTGTCTGGTCGTCCCAAATCCTTTTGAAGGTCTCATCTGGAGTCAGGCACTGCTGTCGCTTCAGCTGCCGATTACGGTCTTTGTGCTCATACGGCTCACCAGTTCACGCCGCGTCATGGGTAAATATGCCAACTCACGCCCGCTCAACGCGTTGCTCGTAGGGATCGGTGCCATCGTGACGATTCTCGACATCGTGCTGCTAACGGGGATGTAATTGGGATGGCGTGACTGTCCAGATATAACGTCTCAATCTGTAACACGTAAGGCCGTTTTAAACCGTCAGATAAATCAAAAGGGTCCCGGCCGGAATATCCAGCCGGGACCCTTGGACAGAGCTCTGTATGGCTAATCGCCGTGTTTCTACGAGCTACTCCTCGACAAGCTCAAACTGATCGGGACCAACGCCGCACACCGGACACACGTAATCCTCGGGCAGCTCGGGCGTGTCGACCTCAACCTCGTAACCGCAAACGGTGCACACGAACTTATACGTCTTCTTCTCCTCAGCCATGATGTTCTCCTCTCGAACGTGACTGCTGGTGTACTTGCTTATTAGTATATATTCTCAATAATATAATGCAAGTATTTTTAGAACATTTCTAGCCTTGATACGACGAAGCCTTGGGCGGCGTCTTGCCCTTTAACACCTTGTGGTAGTAGTCATAGGTCAGCGGGGCCTCGCCGCTCAGACGCTCGGCATCTTCGACCTCACCGATAAAGAGCAGGTGCGTGCCCACATCCACGGCATCAATCAGACGGCAGCTAAACAGCGCCGCCGCGTGCTCGGGCACATAGGGCATGCCCAGCGCGGTCTCGTGGGTCTCGTACTTGGCAAACTTGTCGTAATCGCTGCTGGTGCGGAAGCCAAAGTTACCGATGTAGAGCATGTCGGCGGTCTGATCGATCACGGTCAGCGCGAACGCTTTGGCCGATGCGATGACGCCCGAGGTGATATTGTCCTTGTTCACGGCAACCGAAATACGCGGCGGCATGGACGTCACCTGCACCGCAGTGTTGATGACGCAGCCGGCGCGCAGCCCGTCTGCCGCAGCGCTCACCACGTACAGACCGCTCGGCATGGTAAAGAACGCAGTTTTGTCCATAACGATCACTCCCCTAGCTCGGGTTGGAACCTCATAAATGTATGTACCCACAAAAAAAGACGGCGCCCATACCAGACGCCGCCTTTGAGACATATGTGTCGGAACCGTGAGGAACATGAGACGCCCGCAGTTGCGGTGAAATAGGGACTGAATAGCCCCTCAAACAGACAAAACAGTCCGTATTCCACCGCAACTTATACAGAGTGCCTAACGGTTGCGTTCCTTAAGGGCGCGGTCGATCTCGCGTTGGACATCACGCTTGGCCATGTCCTCGCGCCTGTCGTAGAGCTTCTTGCCGCGACCCAGACCCAGCAGCAGCTTTACGCGGCCGTCCGCATTAAAGTAGAGCTCCAACGGAACCAGCGCATAACCACGGTTGCGAAGTTTGCCGTCAAGAAAGTCGATCTCCTTGCGGTGCAGCAGCAGACGACGCCGACGATCGGGATCGCGATTCCACACGCCACCATGGCTATAAGGGTGGATATGCAGTCCGACGAGCCAGCACTCGCTGCCACGAATCAACGCAAAAGTGTCAGTGATCTGACAGGCGCGCTCGCGAATCGACTTGACCTCGGTGCCGCTCAGCTCAATACCGCACTCAAACGTCTCATCGATAAAGTACTCGTGATGCGCCGAGCGATTCTTAGAAATGAGCTTGCGTTCACGCTTACTGGGCATCGCCGGCCTCCTTGGCGCCATCGGCGTTTGAGCCCGCAGCCTCGCGCTTTGCCTTGCGCTCGGCATTGAGCTCGGCATCGCTCTCGCGCACCAGTTTGATAATCGCCGCGCAGGCCTCCTCGCCCACCAAGTCGCGGGCGCGCACCGTCAGGCGCGTCGCCTCCTGCTTGTCGCCGTCGCTTGCAGCATCGGTCGCGCACATAATCAGGCAGATGGCAATCTCGGCCGAAGGCGAGGTCGGCACGCCTTGCAGGGCCAGTTCACCCATCACGTGGTCGTCGCTCTCATCAGCGGCATCCGGATAGGTGGTATGGATCTTGTTGAGCAGGCGCGTCGTATGCGCATCGTTGGGCGCCAGGCGCAGCGCCAGACGCGCGCAGCCCACGGCAGCCGAAATGTTCTCGGTCTCGGGCTCCAAGAAGTACTGACCTAGATTGGCGTAAGCGCGGGCGGCGCACTTGCCATCGCTTGCACGCTCCAGCACCGAGAACGAGAGCGATGCCCATTCCTGCTTGTCCTCGAGTGCGCGGAACAGCTCGGCCAAATCCAAGCGATAGTTGCAGTTCATGGGGTCCCAACGCACAGCCTGCATCAGGGCATTACGAGCGCTCACATAATCCTGCTGGCGAATGTAGGCAAACGCCATGTCAGAGTACAGGCGGTCAAACGGCACCTCGACCTGCACGAGCTCGCGCGGATCCTTCTCCACGCGGCGATAGGCCAAGCGCTCAAACTTGCTATCGAAGCTAAAGTATTGGCGCTTCTCATCCGTCTTGCACTCGGCGTCGATATACTCCTCGGCGAGCTCCACCAGGCGCTCCAGCAGCGGCGTCGCCGTAGCCAGGTCGCCCTGCGCCAGATAGTTCTCGGCATACGTGATGTCTTGCAAGCTGATGGGCAGGTCCATGGCTACTCCTCGATCTGAGCGAAACACGGCAGGCGCCGTATATACGGTCAATACACAGAACCCGGGTCTCTTACGAGGCCCGGGCGTTCAATTTTGGTAGCCCGTACCAGATTCGAACTGGTGATCTCCGCCTTGAGAGGGCGGCGTCCTAAACCGCTAGACGAACGGGCCATATGTAGCAAATGCAATGGCTGGGATGGAGGGAGTCGAACCCCCATTGACGGAACCAGAATCCGCTGTCCTGCCATTAGACGACATCCCAATGACTGCATCGCTGCGCTCGGCTGTGCCTTTGCGCAAGAAAGAAATATACGGGAAGTCTCGCCGTGACGCAAGCCCTAATTTTGACTTTTTTGAAATTCAGTCAAATACGGCCAACACGTGAAGGACCTGTGAAGCACCAGCGACACCTACGGCGCCAAAGCCCGTAAAACATCCCACATCTACCGCTGGTAGATTACAACAATGCAGCACTCACGGCTGATGGCACAATCGAACCGTCATCATTGCACTGATATCGAGGTACCATGGACGAAGAGCTTGATTACCTATGGGAGACCCTGGGCCTCGAGATCACTGCTGACCTTTGGCCCGAACGGGACAAAATCCATCCCACACTGCGCCCCGCCATCACGGTGATGCAGGCAAAATACCGCCGTGCATCCTTTTTGATCATGCGGGTGTCATGGCACGCGGGACTCCCCGACCTTAAGCGAATCCAGGCAAGCCTCGTCGAGTTGTCCGGTATGCCGACCGTCATATCCGAGGCGCACCTAGAGCAGCGCCAGCGCGAGCGACTGCAACAGCAGCGGATTCCCTTTATCTGCCCCGGCGTTCAGGCATATCTGCCCTTTATGGACGAGGAGTACTGGAGCAGCAAGCCCAACAAACACGTAAAGGTCTACGATCCGCACGAATGGGCACAGCTGGCGGACTGACTGGGGCAGGCCCGCCGGCGGAAAGTGCGTCCCAGATTTCAATCTCAAACTAGTCACCACTTTCCCGTCGAGCCCTCAACCGGAAACCGTGTCCCACAATCGAAGCTCAGAATGGGACGTGCTTTCCGCAACCGGCCACTTTGGGAAAGTGCATCCCATTCTGGAAGCGAATTCCGGGTCGCACTTTCCGCAGCCGCTACAGCAACGCCTCGGCCCAAGCCGATTCCCTAAAGCCGGGAATCGCAAAGTCGTCGCCCACCAGCAGCGGACGCTTGACCAGCATGCCGTCGGTCGCCAGCAGCTCGTAGCACTCCCGATCCGTCATGCCCGCATCCAGACGCGCCTTCAGGCCCAGCTCTCGATATTTCATGCCCGACGAATTAAAGAAGCGCCGCACCGGCAGCCCCGAACGAGCAATCCAGGTCGCAAGCTCATCAGCCGTGGGATTGTCCAAAACGATATCGCGGTCGATATACTCAACCCCATGTTCATCCAGCCATGCCTTGGCCTTCTTGCAGGTCGAGCACTTGGGATATTCAACAAACAGTACGGTCATGGGAATCCTCCGAATATAGATCGGCCAACGCAGGCACACGCCACACGAGGCGCCTTCGTACGATGGGCCAATTGTAGCCCACGGGTCACACGCTAAACGAACCGTACCCCGAATCCGCGTTTGATGAACGGCAGCAGCTCCATTGCCTCGGGCGTGATATGGCCCGCAACGTTCATGCGCTCGTCACCGGGAAGATCGACCCGCGCAATCTCAAGCTCGCCTTCGTAGCGCCCATATCCGCTATTACTCACAGCGATCGATCCCGCCTTTCGCGGCAGGCCGGCTCCGGCATCCGTCGGCACGGAATCAGGCTTAAGCGTCGTGCGTGACTCCTGAGACCTAAAGATGAGGACGCTCGAGTCGGGCCGGTCGTGATGAATCTGCCCGCGCACATAGGCATAACCGGGCTCAAGCTCGCATTGCAGGTCCACGTATCCGGCGGAAACCTGAGCAAACTGCGCCCAGCCCGCATCGGATAGATCGGGGTCGCCGACCAACACAATGTCGCAATCGGCGCCATGTGCAAGCTCAAGCATATTGAGAGCAACCTTTGACGCGCGACCGCGCTGCGCCTCGACCGTCGGCAGTCCCTCGAATACCGGCCCGCGAACGTTAGCATCACCCGGAACAAAAGCCATGATTTCGAATCCAAGCGCCGCAAGACGAAGATTCACCCGAGCAATGTCCTCCAGAGCTAAACCGGTATAAGGCTTGGGGTAAAAATTGTGGCAGGCGGCAAAACGAGTCACATCGGCACCGGCCTCACGCCACGATGCGATTTCATCAGAACTCACTGTCGATGCATTGACCACAATGCGAAATACACCGGACAGCTCCGCGACCCGCTGGGCGCTAAAGCCATAGTCCAAACGAAGGTATTCCAACCCCAGATCGCGCAGGTCCTCGATGCGCTTAAGCTCGAGCAAATCGCACGTGCGAGGCCCCACATCGGCAATGAGCGCAATGCCCCGGGCGGAAAGCAGCGACAGCGCATGACGGACCTTATCGGCATACGCCGCTCCCCCATCCTCGGGAATATGCAGCGAGGTGAACGCATAGCGCGCACCCGCCGCGGCACCACGCTCAATCGTCCGCTCAATATCCTGCAGAGGGCTGGAAAGATAAATCGAAATACCCGTTTTCACGCTTCAACGCTCCTTTAAAAAAGGCCGGCGGAGCAGTTAGCCCCGCCAGCACAACCATATCATCAAGAAATCTGCCGCGCGCCGCGAGCCCTGAGCAACACGGCTCGCGATATCAAACTACTCGCCAAAGAACTCGTTGATCTTCTGCTCGTCAACGCCAAAGAGCCACGTCAGGACAAAGCCGGCGGCATAGGCAAGCAGCATAGCGGCAACGTAGCCGAGCTGCTGGCCAGGAACGACGATCAGCAGGCCAAACAGACCGGAAACGCCCTGAGAAACCGTGCCGATGTGAAGCAGCGCCGCGAGCGCGCCGCCAAATCCGGCACCCAGGCAGGCCGTCACAAACGGACGAACGAGCGGCAGCGTAACAGCATACATCAGAGGCTCGCCCACACCCAGGATTCCAACGGGAATGGACTCTGCGACGTACTTCTTGAGCTTGGCGTTCTTGGTCTTAAAGTACAGCGCCAAACCGGCACCGACCTGGCCGCCGCCAGCCATCATAAGGATGGGAAGCAGGTAATTGATACCCTTGGTAGCGCCGTCAGGATCGTTGAGCATAGCGTGGATCGGCGTGAGCGCCTGATGCAGGCCGACGGACACCAGCGGCAAGAAGCCTGCCGACAGGATATAGCCGCCCAGGACGCCCAGCTTCTCGAAGATAAAGGTCAAAACGCTAAAGATGGCAGTCGTCAGCCATGCGCCAACCGGCTGGATGACGAGCATCAGAGCAAAGGCGCCGATGATGAGCACCAGCAGCGGGGACAAGAACGTGTCAAGTGCGTTGGGCATAACCTTGCGAATCTGACGCTCCATCCAGGCAAAAAATGCGCCAGCGATGAGAGCCGCGATCATGCCGCCCGCTGCGGGGTTGTACTGCGCATTGGTGAGCGGCAGCAGAATGGCAGTGGCAGGATCAGCCGCGCCAGGCGCAAGCAGAGGCATGGCACTGTTGGCGATGCACATCATGCCGGCGATGCCGCCCAGTGCAGCGGAACCACCAAACTCACGTGCCGCGTTATAGCCCACCAAGATGGGCAGATAGGCAAACAGGGCCCAGCCCATGGAACGAATGCCCTGGTACCACCACTCGCCTGCAAGCGCTCCTGCCGTCGAGACGTTAATGACGTTGCAGATACCGTTGATGAGGCCAGCCGCAATGATGCCGGGAAGCAGGGCGACGAAGACATTGGAAATCTTCTTGAGGAAGGCCTGAACCGGCTTGGACTCGTACTTGGCCTTCTGCGCGGCCTTGTTTGTGGCCGCAGCGTCAACCACGCTCTCGTCAGCAACGCCTTTCGCAAGG
This sequence comes from uncultured Collinsella sp., assembly GCA_900541285.1. Lineage (GTDB taxonomy): Bacteria > Actinomycetota > Coriobacteriia > Coriobacteriales > Coriobacteriaceae > Collinsella. The sequence continues at coordinate 4,529 of UQJA01000028.1, read as the reverse complement.
CCGGTGAGCTTGGAGAACTCCTCGAGCACCTTATTCACCTTGCCCGGACCCAGCACGATCTGCATCGTGTCGTCCTCGACCAGGCCCATCACGCCGTCGAGTGCCTTAATGCCCTCCGTGTCGACGTTGCCCGCGTCTTTGACGGTCACGCGCAGGCGCGTCATGCACGCCACGTTTGCGAGCACGTTGTCTTTACCGCCCAAAAGGTCCAGCAGCTTTTGAGCCAGCTCTTTGTTCGTCATAACTCCTCCTTGTATTGGGTATCTCGTCTGGATGTCATATCAGCTCACGCCGCGCACCTATTGGGCGTCGGCATTGCTCTTCTCATGGCCACTCACCGCAGCACGGACATGGCCTCGCGCCCGCTCAAGAGCCACCGCGGCCTGCTCGGCATCGCAGTCCAGCAGCACCGAGACAATAGCGGTTTTTACGTGGCCGCCGGCATCTGCAAGCGCCTGAACAGCGCACTCGCGCGTGCAGCCGGTCGCCTCCATCACGATGTTCTGGCCGCGCACCACCAACTTCTCGTTCGTCTGCTGCACATCGACCATCAGGTTTTGGTATACCTTGCCGATCTTGACCATGGCACCGGTCGAGATCATGTTGAGAATGAGCTTTTGAACCGTTCCCGCCTTGAGCCTCGTTGAGCCGGTCAGCACCTCGGGACCGGGCACGGGCTCAATGGCAAGATCTGCGCTCTCCCCGATCTTCGACCCTTGGTTGCAGGCAATTGCAATGGTCTTGCACCCAGTTGCCTTGGCGCACACAAGGCCGCCCACCACATAAGGAGTACGACCGCTTGCCGCCAGGCCAACGACAAGATCCTTGTCCGAGAGTCCACGCTCTCGCAGGTCGTTCGCGCCAAGCTCCTCGCTGTCTTCGGCACCTTCGACAGCCTTGATAAACGCCGTCTCGCCTCCGGCAATGAGCCCGACAATCAGATCGGGTGACACGCCAAACGTGGGCGGACACTCCGAAGCGTCGAGTACGCCCAGACGACCGCTGGTGCCTGCGCCCATGTAAAAGACGCGCCCGCCGCGCTCGAGTGCCTCAGCAGCCCAGTCGATTGCTGTGGCAACATGGGGCAACACTTTCGTGACCGACTGGACGGCACGAAGATCCTCATCGTTCATCGTCGTGACGATTTGCAGCGATGTCATCGTATCGAGGTCCATTGACCTTTGATTACGCTGTTCGGTCGTGAATTTTGTTAAATCGAGCATTTCATTCACCTCATCTTTCCTGTTTCTCGATGTAGTTTTGCTTAATGACATGCGTCGCCCGTTCGTAGTCGCTGGCAACGTAAGCAGCGTACAGGGCATCGACAACCATAAGCTGGGCCATACGCGAAGCCATGGCACCGCTGCGGACCAAGGGTTCACTCGCAGCGACGCCGAGCACGGCATCGGCCATGGTGGCAAGCTTGGATGATCCATCTACTTTGGTAACGGCCACGACGGGACAGTTGTGACGTTGAGCCTCGGCGGTGCAGTCCAGCACCTCTTGCGTCAAGCCCGAGTAGCTAAAGGCGATTGCCATATCGCCCTCATGCATGTTCTTGGCACACAAGAGCTGGTCATGCCAGTCGTCGTACAGATGGCACTCTTTGTCGACACGCATGAGCTTTTGCGCCAGATCGTGCGCGACCAAACGAGAGGCACCGATACCGAACAGATTGACCGCGCGTGCCCGCTTAAGACGGGCCGCGCATCGCTCCAAGACGGTGTAATCGAGCGTTCGCGCCGTCGCCTCGATCGTGCGCACGTTGCTTTTCATCACCTTCCCCACGATACGTTCGACGCTGTCATCCATGGAGATGTCCTCGAGAGCTACGTCTTTCTTGTCACCTAAGAGCGCCAGCTCGGCAATCAGTTCGCGCTGGAACTCCTTGTAGCCCGCAAAACCCAAACGCTTGCAAAAGCGCAAAATGCTCGAGGACGAGGAGAACGTGACATCGGCAAGACCGCGGACGGACAGCCCGACCACCTCGTGCGGATGAGCGCTTACATATGCGATGACATTGCGTTCCGCCGGACTCGCGCTGAGCTCACGCTCGCGAAGCCGCAAAAGCAATCCGTTTGCCATCTCAAACACCTCCGTTGAGAAGAATTAAAGACCAACGAACGATTCGTACCGGATACAAACAGCTTTTGCGGTACATTGTGCCGCATCGTGGCGCACAAAGGGCGAGCGTTCTACCGCTCGCCCCTCAAATCCGACCGCTCGGAAATACGCGCGACACAAAATAATTCAACAAGGTCTCATTATCGGAAACGGTTTTGTTACCGGCTAGCGCCTCGCATGGGCGCCGATCGGCCGAGTCGTATGGCGCACCAACGCCGCTGCCAGCAATACCAACAGCATGGCGGTGACATAGCCCGCAGCATCGAATCCTAAATCGATAACGTCGAAATGCCTGCCGGGAACAAAGATCTTATGTACCTGATCGCCAACGGAGCAGGCGGTGCAAAAGAGCAATACGGGCACGCAACGGGAGCATACGCTCCACGGACGCCTGGAAAAGCAAACCACGACCACCGAGGCGAACAATCCGACGAAGAAAAACTCTACGGTATGGGCAACGCGACGGACGTTTGTGCCCACCCACATGCGAATGGAAGCAAGTCGGCCAGACCGGACAGGCGGGGCAGCCAAATCGGTGCCCCCGGTCATTCCGTTCTCCGTCTGGGCTTCACCCGTGGCATCGGCAGCCTGAACGCCCGTAGCCTGACCCTCTACCACACGCGCGGTGGACTCGCTCAGCAACGACGTCTGCACCGCATTTTGCTCCGTCAGCACCCAGATGCCCGCCAGCGTTACAGCGAACAGAACGATCGCGGTCCATCCGATTATTTGTTTTACGCGCGCCAAGGGCCAACCTCCTTTTTTGAATATCAGCGAGTGTAGCCCCAAATGACATCGTCACCGTATCAAAATTTGAATCGCAACAGGAAGCGACAAAGCGACGCAAACCCCCTACCCCGCCTCGCGCATCCAGCGATCGAACGTCCCCACGCACACGCCCAGGCACTTTGCTGCTTGGCTGCGGGTAATATCGCCTGCCTCATAGCTATCGCGCACCAGCTCAAACTGAGGAGGGCACGGCTTGCGAGGTCGACCGAAACGGACCCCTCGCGCCCGCGCCGCCGCAATTCCCTCCGCCTGGCGCCGATGGATATTCTCGCGCTCCACCTGCGCCACGTAGCTCAGCAGTTGCAGCACAATATCGGCAATCAGGGTGTTGGTCACATCCGGCGCGCCGCTGGCCCTGACGCGCGTGTCAAGCAATGGCATGTCCAACACCACAATGGCAACCCCGAGCTCCTTGGTAATGCGTCGCCATTCCTCAAGAATCTCGGAGTAATTACGGCCAAGCCGGTCGATAGAAAGCACCACCAGCACGTCCCCGTCTCCCAGGACGTGCAGCAGCTCGCGATACCTCGGGCGATCGAAGTCCTTGCCGCTCGCATGGTCGGCATAAATATTCGCCGAGCCCACGCCATAGGCGCCCAGCGCATCCAGCTGCCGATTAAGATTCTGATCGCGCGAACTCACCCGCGCATAGCCGTACACCATCGTCATCTCATCCCCGCTTTCTTGTAAACCTGCCAAAAAGGGACAGGTTTATTTTGGTAGGTTTTACCTCTCCAATAGCAGGTAAGCGGGCGACCGAGCAGACGGCAAGGTAGCCACGATCCAAATGCGAAGGGCGATCCCGAAAGACCGCCCTCCGCCCTCCCGCCGCGAGTCGGGATTTGGCTAATGGATAAGCTTAAAGTCCAAGTGCCCACGCGTGGTATTGACGCGCGAGACCTCGATGATCACGCGCTGCCCCAGCTCGTAACGGATGCCCGTGTCGGCGCCCGTCAGCGTAAGCGCGTCCTCGTCAAACTCGAACCACTCGTTGCCCAGGCTCTTAATCGAAACCAGGCCTTCGACCTGCGTCAGGTCCAAGCGCACAAAGAGGCCCATGCTGCTAACCCACGAGACGGTTCCGGCATAGCGCTCGCCCAGACGGTCCTCATAGTACTGGGCAATCTTGATCTTTTGCGTCGCATGGCTGGCGGCATCTGCCGCGCGCTCGGCATCGCTGCATGCGTGGCAGATCTGCGGCAGAAGTGGTTCGAGCGGCAGAGGGCGCGCCAGCGACTCGCGCCCCTTGCCGATCAGCCGCGGCGTACGGACCAAGGCGTCCTTGCCGCCGAGCTGCTCATAGGCCAACTGCAGTTTGAGCACGCGGTGCACCACCAGATCGGGGTAGCGACGGATGGGACTCGTAAAGTGACAGTAGCACGGCGCGGCGAGCGCAAAGTGGCCCTCGTTGCGCGGCTTGTACAGCGCACGCTGCATACTGCGCAGAAGCAGCGTGTTGACGAGCGGTGCGTTTGCCGTACCGGCGGCAGCATCAACTGCAGCCTGCAGTTCATCGGGACTCCCCAGGGCAATACCGGCAGCACGGCGATCGTCGATGATGCCTAGCTGCGCCAGCGCAACGGCGGCACCGTGCAGGCTATCGGGGCTCGGATCCT
>UQJA01000027.1 GCA_900541285.1 uncultured Collinsella sp. | reverse complement strand
CTGCCGTGACGGAATCAACCACTACTGCGAGCATATGACCGGCTACGGCACCACCGTTAACGGCGGCTTTGCGGAGTACTGCTCCGTCGATATGCAGCAAGTCTACAAGTTGGGCGAACACACCAGCTTCGAGCAGGGTGCCATGACCGAGCCCGTGGCGTGCTGTCTGCACGGCATCGATATGTGCAACATCAAGCCCGGCAGCACAGTTGTCGTTATCGGCGGTGGCATGATCGGTCTGCTCATGATGCAGCTTGCCAAAAACGCTGGTGCAACCAAAGTCGTTTTGCTCGAGCCTGTCGAGGGCAAGCGCGAGGTTGCGCTCAAACTCGGCGCCGACCTGGCAATCGACTCCATCCGCGAGGATGTCCCCGCCCGCCTGGAGCAGGAAGGCGTCGGCAACGTCGATGTCGTTATCGAGTGTGTTGGCAAGCCCGTCACCATCGAGCAGGCCATCCAGATCGCCGGCCACAAGGCTACGGTCATGATGTTCGGACTTACCAAGCCCGATGAGACAATCACCGTCAAGCCCTTCGAGGTCTTCCAGAAGGAGCTCGTGCTCACCTCGTCTTACATCAACCCTTACACACAGCGTCGCGCGCTCGAGCTCATCGACTCCGGCAGGCTCGACGTATCCTCGATGGTCGCCAAGGTGGCTTCCCTCGACGAGCTCGGTGCCATCCTATCGGACCCGGCACTGCGCGCCATGGGCAAATATATAATTGACCCCAGTAGGTAATTCGATCGACGCCCGTGCGGACGGCTCCCCACCTGCCGTCCGCACGCACACATCTAGGAGACCGTCATGGCGCGAGCCATCTTTCAAACTATTTATGACAACGTGAAGCAGTCGATTGACGACGGCACATACGCCTATCAGAGTTATCTGCCTTCGGAGACTGAGCTCACGCAGCTGTTTGACTGTTCGCGCATGACGGTCCGTCGCGCTATCTCGATGCTTGCGGCAGATGGTTACGTGCTCCCCCAGCAAGGCAAAGGCATGCGCGTCATTCGCAACATCAGTGACGAGAAGAGTCGTGGCGGCGGCGGACTCGAGACCTTTAAGGAAATCGCGACCAGCCGAGGCTTTGAGCTCAAGACTGTCACCACCGTCTTTGAGCTCCTCGTCTGTAGCAAGGCACTCTCCAAGATTACCGGATTTCCCGAAGGCTGCGAGCTCACGCGCGCCAAACGCATCCGTTATGCAAACGGACATGCCGTGTGCTCCGACGACTCCTATTACCTAAGCTCACAGGTACCGGGACTGACACCCGAGATTGTCAACGATTCAATTTATCGTTACCTCGAAGAAGATCTTGGCATTAAGATTGCCACGGGCAAACGCGATGTAACGATTGAGCATCCCACGCCCGAAGATGCGCGCGTGCTCGATCTCGACGACTTTAACGCACTCGCCGTTATACGCGGGCAGACCTACAACGCCGACGGCATCCTTATGGAATACACCGAGACCAAACAGGTCCCCGGGTTCTTTTTGCTCCATGAAACCGTGACGCGCAACGGTACCGGTCGAACCGGCCACCAAAGCAGCATGAACTAACCATTTATTAGTTGCGGTGGAATAGCTCCTAGAATGGCCAGCTTAAGGGCAAGATAGGAACTATTCCACCGCAACTTTTTTGGCCGGCGGGGCAGTACCTGTCCCACCGGCCATCATTTACGCTCGTTTAGCTAGTCCGCGAGCTTTTCCACTTGGTCGAGCATCTTGTTGAGCTTTTCCTTTGCCTCGGCCTTGACCTTCTCGGCCTCCTCGTGGGCCTTGGCCTTCTGAGCGGCCTTTTCCTCGGCCTCGGGGTCGACAACGACCAGATTGGACGCATCGTGCTCGACCAGCTTGAGCGCATGTTCGGGACAAACCTTGACACAGGCGCCACAGCCTAAACAATACGTGGACTCCAACGCAAAGCGGCCGCTTCCCACCAGGTCACAGGCAGATGTGGGGCACGCATTGACGCACTCGCCGCACGACGTGCACTTGTCAAAATCGCATTCCGGCGTGCTCACCTGCATGTTCTGGGCAAGCTCGGGATGGTTCTGCAGTGTCGAGAGCACCAGCTGCCGCCCATGGGTGAGCGAACGGCGACGCTTAGTCGTCGTGGTGCCGCACATGGTGTTGAGTGTGCGCTCGAGCTGCGTGATCTGGTGACGGTGGGCCTTCAACTTCTGCGTCACCGAGGCCAGCGCCGCAGTCGCCGGGTTGAGCTTAGTCACGGTTAGGCCCGTGGTGCGCGCGATTTTTTCCATGTACTCCTTGCGCTCGTACTCGCGAAGCTTATGGCACTTGAGGCTCTTGGGGTCGACCTCCAGGCCCATGCCCGTACCGGCCCACTCCTCGGCAGTGGCGATGGCCTCGCCCAGAATGTCCTCACCGCCGGTGTTGCGGCATTTATCGCACACGCCCAACGGCAGGTACGCACTCACGTTGGGATAGTCCGCCAGTACCGAGAACCAGGTCTCGGCCGTAATATCGCCCACGCAGGCGACGACGACCTCGTTTTCGCGCGGCATGCGCTTGAGGGCGCGTGTGCAGGTGACGTAGGCGGTCTCGTGGCTCGTAGCAGCAGAGACGATATCGTCATACAGGTTTTTGGGCGCCAGGCGCGGCGAGATGATTGCCTCGGTCGGACAGGCAGCGGCGCACAGGCCGCACTTGCGACAGGAGTCGAGGATCTCAATGGCGTCTTCCTCGACCTCGATGGCGTTGACCGGGCACACGTCCATGCACGCAGTGCAGCCGCTCTTTTCGTTTTTGCAGGTCAGGCACGGAATGGTGTTGCCGCGCGGGCGCTCCTTGTAGTCGGCAGGATTCCACTGCGGCGCCGACGGATCGAGTGCATCGGTCACGCCGCCAAGCGGGTTTTTAAGAAAGTCGAAACCCTTGCTGATCTCAATAATGTCATCAAACAGATCGTGTTCCTGCGCCATGCGCGGCCCCTCCCTGAGCAGTGCAAACAAGCAAGAGATAATGATACGCTATCGGCCCACACCTCGGGCAAATTACACGCGGTGCACCTTGAGGGAAATAACCCATAGCCTATCGCCGCCTCGATTGCACAAGGTCAATCAAGTGCCAAGCTATGCCTCGCACATGAGCTGCACAAGCTTTTGTTTGGTCACTTTTGTCTGCTCGTTGGCCATATTGCGTTCGTTTCTAAAGGCCGCATCCGCAACGCTCATCAGGTCGGCATCGGTAATCTCACCAAGCCCCAGCTCCTCAAGCGTCGTCGGCAGACCGACGCGCTGGCAAAACTCGAGCACTTGATTAAGCTCGGACGCACGCTCCAGGCGCAGCTGTACCACCAGACCAAACGCTACGGCCTCGCCGTGCATGGCCTTGCACTCGGGCAAAATCGTCAGGCCGTTGGCAATGGCATGAGCGAGCGCTAGGCCGCCACTCTCAAAGCCAACACCCGAAAGCAGAATATTGCACTCGATCAGGCGCTCAACCGCTGGCGATGTACGACCCTTTTTGAGATCGCGCTTGGCAGCGACGCCGCACTCCATGAGCGTGTCATAACAGGCACGAGCCGCAACCAGGGCCAAGTGACCCGGCGTGCCACCGTGCTCGTTGGCGCCGTGAGCCGCGGCGCACGAACGCGCCTCGAAGTACGTTGCCAGCGCATCGCCCATACCAGCGACCGTCATACGCAGCGGGGCCGCCGCGACCACGTTGGTATCGACCACGACCAGGTCTGGATTCTTCTCGAGCATCAGGTAGCGGTCGAACGACCCATCCTCGTGATACAGCACCGAAATCGCGCTGCACGGACCGTCCATCGAAGCCGCCGTGGGGCATACGCACAACGGCAGCTCGGCATAAAACGCAACAGCTTTTGCGATATCGAGCATCTTGCCGCCGCCAATACCCACCACCATGTCGCAATACTCAGCCCGGGCTTCCTTAGCCATTTCGACAACGGCCTCTTCCGTACACGGACCGTTGTAAATCTTAAAGAACGGCTCGCTTAGATCTTCATCCAGAAATCCATCGACAATCTGCCTGCACAGCCGATCCTCGGTGCCCTGGTCAAACAAGACATAGGCAGCGCAGCCCAACCATGACAAATACTTGCCCTGACGCGAGAGCTCACCCGGCCCCTGAACATATCGTCCGGGACCGCCATAAACCATGGGAAGCGCCATACGAGAATCCGCCCTTTCATCAACAACAATTGGTGCAAAGCAACCTGACCCCTTTGCACCATAGCAAAAAGGGGCAAAGCCATCTGCCGGCTTTGCCCCTTCCTTAGCTTGATTTACTCATCCATGAGATAGTAGTGGCCCAGCGCGTCGGCACCCAGGATGGCGTTTGCGACCATCTCGGGCGTCACCTCAAACGGCATGTTGCACATGGTGTCCTCGGGCGCGCACGCGGCCTCGGCAACGACCATGGCCTGCTCGCGCGTAAGCTCGGCAACGCCAAGTTCCTTCATCGTAACCGGCAGGCCCAGCTCAATGCAGAAGCCCAAGACTTCCTCGAGCTTCTCGGTCGGGGCATCCTCGAGTACCAGCTGGACGATAGTGCCAAAGGCGACCTTCTCGCCGTGATACATGCCGTGGCACTCGGGCAGCATCGTCAGGCCATTGTGGATGGCATGAGCAGCAGCAAGGCCCGAGCTCTCAAAGCCAATGCCGGAGAGCAGCGTGTTTGCCTCGATGATGTGCTCCACGGCAGGCGTCAGCGCACCCTTCTCCAACGCGACCTTGGCCTTCACGCCATCGGCCATAAGCGTCTCGTAGCAGAGCTTGGCGAGTGCCAGACCAGCCATACCGCCCTTGCCGCCGGCGCAAGTGCCACCGTCGGCATCATGCGTCGCCTGGGCCTCAAAGTAGGTTGCGAGCGCATCGCCCATACCGGAAACCGTCAGGCGCACCGGGCTCGCCGCGATAACCGTCGTATCCATCAGGACAATGTTGGGGTTTGCCTTAAGGAACAGGTACTTATCGAACTGGCCGTCATCGGTGTAGAGCACCGAAAGTGCCGAGCACGGTGCATCGGTCGAGGCGATGGTGGGGCAAATGATAACCGGGGACTCCAGGTAATAGGCGACGGCCTTCGCGGTGTCGAGGATCTTGCCGCCGCCGACGCCGACGATGATGTCGCAACCGTTGCCGCGAGCGAGCGCAACCAGACGATCGACCTCGCCCTTGGAGCACTCGCCGTTAAAGTCCTCAAACAGCAGCTCGGCTTTAGCCTCGGCAAAGCCGCCCTCGATCTTGGCACCGACGCGCTTCTTGCCCGAAGGCGTCACGATGACGAGGGCCTTAGCACCGAGCGGCTCGACATAGGAGCCGAGCTTGGCCAGCTCGTCCGGGCCCTGGATGTACTTGCTGGGGCTATTGAAAATTGCAGCCATAACTATCCCATTCTCTAAAAGAAAAAAGAAAGGGGCTCCGTACGGATACGTGCGGAGCCCCTCGTTACGATAACAAGAGTCGATTAGAAATCGATGTCGGTGTCGTAGTAGCAGGCCTTGAGGATCTTCTCGAAGTCGGCAGCCTTGGTCTCACGCGGGTTCTCGGGCGTGCAGGCGTCCTGCTCGGCGTTCGCGGCGATCTCGGGGAGCTTCGCGAGGAACTCCTCCTCGGAAACCATCTGCGGGTTCTCGGCGTCGACCTTCACGCCGCCATTCGCGTAATCCTTGATGGACTGCGGAATGTTGAGCTGGTCGTTGAGGTCGCGAATCTTCTGGACGAGCGCAGCGATGAGCTCCTCGTTGGTCTCGCCGGGAAGGTGCAGGATCTCCTTGGCCACGTAAGCGTAGCGCTCGGCAGCACGCGGGTCCTTGGAGTTCCACTGGATGACCTTGCCCAGGTACATGGCGTTAGCGGCACCGTGGATGATGTGGCCGTTCTCGAAGGCAGCACCGGTCTTGTGAGCCATGGAGTGAACGATGCCGAGCAGGCCCGAGGAGAAGGCGATACCGGCGATGCACTGAGCCTCGTGCATGTGCTGACGGGCCTCATGGTCGCCAGCATAGGACTTGGGCAGCCACTCGACGATCTCGCGGATGCCGTGCAGAGCGTTGGCGTCGGTGAACATGGAAGCACAAGTGGAAACGTAAGCCTCCATGCAGTGGGTCAGAGCGTCCATGCCGGTGTGAGCGCACAGCTTGGCGGGCATGGTGTAGGTGAGCTCCGGGTCGACGATGGCGACATCAGGGGTGATGTTGAAGTCGGCCAGCGGGTACTTGATGCCCTTGGCGTAGTCGGTAATGACGGAGAACGCGGTGACCTCGGTAGCGGTGCCGGAGGTAGAGGAGATGGCGCAGAAATGAGCCTTCTGACGCAGCTCGGGGAAGCTGAACGGCTGGATGATGTTATCGAAGGACTCCTCGGGATACTCGTAGAAGACCCACATGGCCTTAGCGGCATCGATGGGCGAGCCGCCGCCGATGGCGATAATCCAGTCGGGCTCGAACTCGCGCATGGCCTCGGCGCCCTTCATGACCGTCTCAATGGACGGGTCGGACTCGACGCCCTCGAACAGCTTGACCTCGAAACCGCCCTCTTTGAGGTCGGCCTCAACGTCCTGCAGGAACCCGCCGCGGCGCATAGAGCTGCCGCCAGAAACGATGATGGCCTTCTTGCCCTTGAGGTTCTTCACCTCGTGGCGAGCGCCCTCACCAAAGTACAGATCGCGAGGATTGGTAAAACGTCCCATACTGTGCCTCCTAAACAAGCCCCTCTTAGACTTGCGTATATAACGGAGCACCCGATTGGCTCCGTTAGGACCATTTGTGCGTCGCCGGCGATAGCGACGCAATGTCTAAACGTCTCAACGCTCAGACAAACACTATTTTACCGTTCTGGTTGGTCAGTTATTCACCTAAAGCCAACAATGATGAAACGTTTTTTCTATCCCTGAAGACCCTTGTGGGGCATTCATACTCCCAAGCTGGGCAAACGTTTTATCAGGGTTGACCACATATCCCGGGTAGGACTGTGCCCCTCCAAAATGTGCCCCGTTCGCCGCCAAAAATCGACCGTTTACGGCACTGTGATACCACCCGTGCAACTGAGGTGCCGACATTTGTGCGACATCCGTCTTCGTGGTGCAAAGGTGCAAGTCCAAGTGCGGCACCCCCGGTGTGCCACATGCGGGTAAACTAGACCTTTATATAGAGACATTTGAACCCTAACCGCAGCAAAGGAGGCCCCATGGCATTCGATCCCATTCAAGAGGATTGCCATCGCCTCGTTCTTGAGGCCTTGCGCCGCGACAATATCCCGCTCACCGACGGTGCCGCCGTAGAGCGTCTGATGGAACAATTCACCCGTAACCCCGCGCCGCTCATCGTGCACGACCGCGACCGAGCTGGGCATCTGATTGCCAAGGTCGTCGAGGCTGTCGACTACCGCATCCCCTTTATCCCCGACGACGCCCAGGCAGAGCAAGAAGAGGCCGCAGCCGAGAACATGCTCCGCGAGGCAGCCGCGCTCGATCCGGCCAACTGGGATGCCCAGCGCATGCTGACGGCGCTCACCGCCGAATCCAACGAGGAATACGTGCAGTATCTGGTGTCCAAGTGCGACGAGGTGGAGCACGACCTGGCGCTCAAGATTGCCTCGGCACAGGACCCCTACGAGCGTGAGGCCGCAGGCGACCTGACCCGCCGTCCCTACCTGCGCTGGCTTGCCGCCTTGGCATCGCGCGCGCTCATTAGCGGCCGCTACCGCATGTCGCTGGATGCCGCGAATCGCAGCCTGGACTTTGCGCCCAACGACCCCGCCGGCGTCCGCCATACCGCGATGCTTGCCATGGCAAAGCTCGAATACCCTGCCGAGGAGCTCAAGCGTTTTCGCTCCGCCCACTCCGTGCCCTATCTTGCCAACACGCCGCTGCGCCGCCGTCCCAAGGATGCAGAGCGCGACTTGGACCCGTGGACGCTCATCGCACTTATGAGCGCAGCCTGGCGCGAGCTGGACTACGAAGGCGCCGAACACTACTTGCGCATCCTGGTGCGCTCATGCCCACACGCGGCCGAGGCGCTCTACTTCCAAACCGAGTTTCCCGATGGCGTCTATGCCCGCGTCAACGTAGGTCCGGGCTCCACCGACGAGCTTGTCCTTGCCCTGTCCGAGGCGACACCGGTGCTGCAGGAGGGCCTAGGCGCGCCCGACAACGCCAGCTTTGCCGCCTGGGTCGCCACCAACGACATCGTGCGCTCCCAGATCGACGAACGAATCCTGCGCGCGGCCGAACAGGGATTGCCGTTTAAGGGAGGAGACCTCTAATGGATCCGAGCGTCTACATCCCCGCCTATCTGGAGCGCACCTATCTGGCGTCGCACCCCGAACTCACCGATGCAGCACGCGAGCTTGTCCATAACGACATCAGCGCAAACCCTCACAAGTATGCGCAGACCGAGCATGCCCAAGCGCTGCTGTCCTATGCCGGCGTTCATCGTCATTTGCTCGACGAGCTTCGTCGCATCGAGGACATGGGCAGCGACGAGGAGTTTGAGCAGACGCGCAACCGCCTGTTCGACGACATGCGTGACGAGCTGCTCAAGATCGTCCGCGTCGATGCGCTGGCCGTCGACGCCCAGTTGCTCGCCATCATCCTGGCGGACACGCCCGTCGATGCCTGCCTGGGCGACCTGATGAAACTCGAGGCGACCACGGCCGATTACCTGCAGCAAAGCGTGCCCGGGTTCGACATGGAAGCTCCGCACTACTGGACCAATAATGTTTTGGCCGACGGTGTCACCGCGGCAGACCTTACCGTGAGCGAGCCGGCTCTTATCGGGTGGCTCCACACGCTCGAGGCCATCTCGCAGCTGTGCATGGCGAGCGCCCGCTACCGCGCTGCCGCCAACTACGCCCGTCGCGTCCTTAAGGCAGAAGGCTATCCCACCCGAGCCGCAGGCACCGTGTTGCTCGCCCTCGCTCGTCTGGAAGACGAGGACGGCTTTTTTGCCCTAGCCCACCAGCTCGAGGAAGAGATCGGGGCAGACGCACTCGAGAACTCTCCTTGGTATCTGCTCGCCCGCACGATTCTGCTGTTCAAAACAAACAAGATGCGCCCGGCGACACGCGCGCTGCGCGAGTTTGCCAACCGCTGCGAGGGCGGCGCGTTCTTCTTGCTGAACCCCATGTACCAGACGCCGTACCTTCCCTGCCGGCCCGAGCCACGCGATCCCTGGGATCTTTCGCACCAGGCCGTTTGGGAAGCGGACGGCATTATCTCGGATACCCCCGACTTTGCCCCCTGGGCCAATGCCTGCGAAGACGTATCGCAGCTTGCCCAGGAATTTGCGCGCCGCTACGGCTTTTAGCGACGCGATCGCCCCGACCATGTCATCTATGTTAGGAACGGCTTCATGAACTTCCGCTCATCTCTTGCCTGCGCCTCGAGCGATATCGCTCGCTGGGGACTGCGCTCTGTCCTCAAACGCCAGGGTGGCGTGCTTCCCGGCCGCATCGCCATGAAGATCGACCCCGAGCTGCTGAGCGACCTCGCCGGCCTTGTCGACCGCAGCGTGGTGATCACCGGCACTAATGGCAAGACCACCACCTCCAACCTCATCGCCGACGCCGTTGCCGCCAGCGGCGCTACCGTGGTGTGCAACCGTGCCGGCAACAATATGGAGCCCGGTGTGGTGGGTGCTCTGCTCGAGGCCCGCAGTGGCCTTAAGCACACTGACAGCGGCAAGCGCGTGGGCGTTTTTGAGTGCGACGAGCTTTACACCGTACGCGTTCTGCCCAAGCTCAAGCCGACGTACTTTGTGCTGCTCAACCTGTTCCGCGACCAGCTGGATCGCTATGGCGAGATCGATCACACCCAGGAGGTCATCGCCCATGCGTTGGAGCTCTCGCCGACAACAACGCTTATCTACAACGCCGACGACCCGCTGTGCGCCTCGATTGCCGCGCGCGTTCCCAACGCGAGTATTGCCTTTGGCATCGACGGCGCCACCAACACCGAGTCCGACCGTATTAGCGACTCGCGCTTTTGCTCGCAGTGCAACGCACCGCTGGAGTATGACTACGTGCAATACGGCCAGCTCGGCGCCTACCATTGCCCCTCGTGCGGCTGGGCCCGCCCCGCGCTTGTCCGTCGCGTGACGGGCGTGGAGCTCGGCTGCGACGGCTACAGCTTTGACCTGATCTTTGGATCTGCGCCCGACGCGGCTGCCGCACACATCGCCACACGCTACAATGGCCTGTACATGGTCTATAACGTTGCCGCCGCCTTCTTTGCCGCGCACGAGTTGGGCGTGGACACGGCGCTTCTACAGCCTACGCTCGATGCCTATGTGCCCGCCGGTGGTCGTATGGGGCGCTGGGATATCGCCGGCCGCACCGTCGAGGCAAACCTGGCCAAGAATCCCGTGGGCTTCGATCGACAGATCCAATCCATTAAGACGGCGGGCGGCAGACTCTGCGCTTTCTTCCTTAACGACAACGACGCCGACGGCCACGATGTTTCGTGGATCTACGACGTCGACTTTGAGCGCATCGCCGACACGCCGGGTCTTGTCGCCTTTGCCGGCGGCACACGCGCACACGACATGCAGGTGCGCCTCAAGTACGCCGGCATCGATGCCGCGATTATCTCGGACGTCGCGCAGGCAATTGGCGCCGTGGCAGACGAGGCCACCGATGACACCTTCTACGCCGTCGCCAACTACACGGCCTTCCCGCCGCTGGTCAAGGAGCTCGACGGACTGAAGGGCACCGCCGACGCTGTTGCTGGGCGCGCCGTAGCCCGTGCCGACGGCAGCGCTCTTCCTGTCGGCATCGCGCCAGTCGAGCTTTCGCGCCCGCTGCGCATCGTCTACCTGTATCCCGATGCCCTTAACCTCTACGGCGACGGCGGCAATGTTATCGCGCTCGAGCGCCGTTGCGCCTGGCGTGGCATTCCCACGCGTGTAGACGAGGTCCGTATGGGCGAAACGCTTGATTTGACCGATGCCGATATCGTCATGATGGGTGGCGGCTCCGACCGCGACCAGCTAGCCGTGGCACACGAACTGCTCGCCCAAAAAGACAAGGTCGCGGCCTATGTTGAGGATGGCGGCTCGCTGCTTGCCATCTGTGGCAGCTATCAGCTGCTCGGCCGTTCGTACTATATGGGCGAGGATCGCATCGAGGGTCTGGGGGTCATTGCCGCCGAAACCGTACGTGGCTCCGATCGCCTGATCGGTAACGTAGCCGTCAAAACCGATCTGGCACCTGAGCCCTTTGTGGGATTCGAGAACCATGGAGGTCGCACGCTTTTGGACGCCGATGCCACGCCGCTCGGAACGTCCGTCGTCACGGGCACCGGCAACAACGGCGATGATGGCCTTGAGGGTCTGATCTACAAGGGCGTCATCGGCACGTACCTGCACGGACCGGCACTGCCCAAGAACCCCGAGCTCGCCGACTGGCTGATCGCGCACGCCCTCGAGCGGCGCGGCGATGCGCAGGCCACAGCCCTGCTGCCGCTCAAGCCCCTCGACGACACCTACGAGCGCGCCGCCCACGACGCCGCCATGAAGCTCCTCCCCTAGCGCCCCACCACCACAAAGGGGACAGGCACCTTTGTGGTGGTTTTTCAGTTTGCCAACGATATGTGAACGACTAAAAAAGTCTGCTATACTCTTTCCCGCTGTCCCCATCGTCTAGCGGCCAAGGACGCCACCCTTTCAAGGTGGATATCGCGGGTTCGAATCCCGCTGGGGGCACCACAGAATCTGAGCAGCCCGTTACCAATTCGGTAGCGGGCTTTTTTCTTCCCCAACGCCGGGATTCGAACCCGACAGGGTGCGGAGCTGAGGAAACGCGCAAGCGTTTTCCAGCGCAGCACGCAAGGAGCGAAGCGACGCAGCGAATGCGGGCGGCGCCAGCCGCACGCGGACATCCCGCTGGGGGCACCATTTAAATTAAGAAGCCCGTTACCCCCGCGGTGACGGGCTTTTTGCTACCCATGCGCCGGGATTCGAACCCGACAGGGTGCGGATCCCGGCATCATCGCAAGGCCTGTGGTCAAAAAATGGCAAATATGAGTACTGTTACCATTTTAGTTACAGCGATTTCATGCCATCAGAAGGCGATTTAGACGCCAGGGGTCCTACGGCGAAAGAATTGCAGGCGTTTATCAGCTAAGTACTTGGACATATGTTGCGTAATACTGCATATTTTGCAAAAAGATAATGCTACAGGACTTGTGACAGTACTCATATTTGACGTTTTTTGCCCACGGCCCCTTATTACGTGGGCGAATCAGTTGCAAAACGGACTCCTAAACGTCCTTCGCAATCAAAAAGCCGGGGCCCGCGCGATGCGGACCCCGGCTCAATACCGTGACGATATGTCAGTTACGCTCTACACGTAGAACAAGATGTCGTCGTAGGTCGGGACCGGCCAGTAGTCGGCTGCCACGATCTCCTCCATGGCGTCCACGGCGGCGCGCAGCGCATCCATAGCGGGAACGACCTCGTGCGCGTACACGTTGGCCTGCTCCTGGCCATCGAGAGACTCGGCCTTCTGATGCACGGCGTCGAGCGCCTTGATGGAGTCGTTGATGGCGGTGATACCGTTGCAGAGCTTGTTGAGCGTGTTCTGCTCGCACTGCATGGCGGCCTCAGCACCGGCGGCACGAATAGTCTCAAGGCCCTTAGCGACCTTGGTGGCATAGGCAGTAATGACCGGGCGATAGGTACGACGCGCCTCGCGAACCATCGTGGTGGCCTCGATGTTCATGAGCTTGTTGTACTTCTCGAGCTTGCAGTCGTAGCGGCACTGGGCCTCGGCCTTGGTCAGGACACCCGTCTCCTCAAAGAGCGCAATGGCCTTATCGGAAACAAAGGCGGGCAGGGCGTCGGCCGTGGTCTTGTTGTTGGCAAGGCCGCGCTTCTCGGCCTCGACGGGCCACTCGTCGGAGTAGCCATCGCCGGAGAAGAGGATGCGCTGGTGGTCGGTCAGGACCTTCTTGCAGTACTCGAGCGCGGCGTCCTGGAACTTATCCTCGGGCGTGCCCTCAAGCGCGTCAGCGAAGGACTTGAGCGACTTGGCCACGGCGGCATCGAGCACCAGGTTGGAGTCGGAGACGTTCTGCTCGGAGCCGCAGGCACGGAACTCGAACTTGTTGCCGGTGAAGGCGAACGGGGAGGTGCGGTTGCGGTCGGTGTTGTCCTGCATCAGCTTGGGCAGGGTATCGGCGCCCAAGTCGAGCACGCCGCGCGTGGCATGGACGGAAGCCTTGCCATCGATGATCTTCTCGACGACCTCGGTAAGCTGGTCGCCCAGGAAGATGGACATAATCGCCGGAGGAGCCTCGTTGGCGCCCAGACGATGGTCGTTACCGGCCGAGGCAACGGAGGCACGCAGGAGCTCCTGATAGTTATCAACAGCCTCGATCACCGCGGTGAGGAAGACGATGAACTGCAGGTTGTCGAGCGGGGTGTCGCCCGGATCGAGCAGATTCTCGGACTCGGTGCCGAGCGACCAGTTGTTGTGCTTGCCCGAACCGTTGATGCCCTCGAAGGGCTTCTCGTGCAGCAGGCAGACCAAGTCGTGGCGGGAGGCGATGAGCTTCATCTTCTCCATCATGACCAGATTCTGGTCGATGGCCTCGTTGACCTCGCCGTAGACCGGTGCGAGCTCATGCTGGCAGGGAGCGACCTCGTTGTGCTTGGTCTTGGCGGGAATGCCAAGCGCCCACAGTTCATCGTCCAGGTCCTTCATATAGGCCGAGACGGTGGGGCGGATAGCGCCAAAGTAGTGCTCCTCGAGCTCCTGGCCCTTGCAGGGAGCGGCGCCAAAGAGGGTGCGACCGGTGATGACCAGGTCCCTGCGCTTGCGGTAAGCGTCCTTCTTGATCAGGAAGTACTCCTGCTCATCGCCCACGGAAGGAACGACCTTCTTGGGGGTCTTGCCAAACAGCGCCAAAACGCGCTTGGACTCACGCGAGAGCGCGGTCATGGAGCGCAGCAGCGGGGTCTTCTTGTCCAGGGCCTCGCCCGTGTAGGAGCAAAAAGCCGTGGGGATGCACAGGACATCGTCCTTAATGAAGGCAGGGCTGGTGGGATCCCAGGCGGTGTAGCCACGGGCCTCGAAGGTGGCACGCAGGCCGCCGTTGGGGAAGCTCGAGGCATCGGGCTCGCCCTGGATGAGGTTCTTGCCCGTAAACTTGGTGATGGCGGTGCCGTCGTGGTTGGGCTCGAGGAAGCTGTCGTGCTTCTCGGAAGTAATGCCCGAAAGCGGCTGGAACCAGTGCGCGTAGTGCGTCGCGCCCTTGGAGATGGCCCAGACCTTCATAGCGTGGGCAACAGCGTTGGCCACATCCAGGTCGAGCGGCTCACCGTCCTCGAGGGTTGCAGCAAGGCGCTTCCAAATGTCCTTGGGGAGGTAGTCCTTCATGACTTCCTCCGAGAACACCATGGTCCCGAAGCGGTCAGTAAGTTCGGCCATACGGAACTCCCTTCGTATCGGCACCGCGTGAGAAGCGGTGTTGATTACTAACGAACGAGTCATAGCTTAGACTCGCCGTGTTTCCGCAACATTACCGTTATGTTGCTGTCGCGAAACCAATCAATGAGGTTACCGCATCGCGGCGGCGTTGCCACCCTCAACAGCCAATCAACTGTATAAATTGCAGACCTTTCCCCATGATTTAAGGGTAGTCAATTTGAGATGGGGCTCTATTAACTGGTATTTCACATCGAATACCAGTCTTTATAGCCCCATCCTAGATTGACCGCCCTGTTATAGGGAATGCCGATAGCAAAGCATTTTCGATTGGTATCCCCAAATAGCGAGTGAAACTCCGCCGTGACACAGTGGTGCTGTAGAATCCTTACAACACATCACACTATTACGTATCTAGAGGAGCACGATATGCGCGTCGACGAGGTTTTTAAGCAGGCAGCATCCCAGGGCACCGCACCCGTTTCGTTTGAGATGTTCCCGCCCAAGGGCGAGCTTACCCTCGATACGGCTCGCGAAGTGGCAGGCAATCTGTGCAAGCTTTCGCCGAGCTTTGTCTCGGTCACCTGCTCGGCCGGCGGTTCGGGCAACGGTGCCACCACCGCCCCCATCGCGCATATGATTACGAGCGAATTCGATACACCCTCGGTGGCACACCTTACCTGCGTGGGCCGCTCGCACGCCGATATCGCCGCTAAAATCGACGAGTATCGCACCGCCGGCGTGGAAAACATCCTGGCCCTGCGTGGCGATCTCCCTGCCGGCGCGACCGAGGACGACAAGCCCGCCTCGGACTACGCCTACGCCCGCGACCTCATCCCCGAGCTCGTCGACGCCGGCTTTTGCGTAGGCGCCGCGGCCTACCCCGAGGGCCACATTGCCTGTGAGGACCTCAACGCCTCGGTCGAACACCTCAAGCAAAAGCAGGACGCCGGCGCAAGCTTCTTTGTGACGCAGCTCTTCTTTGATAACGAGTGCTTCTATCGCTTCCGCGAGCTTGCCGACAAGGCCGGTATCACCGTGCCCATTACCGCGGGCATCATGCCGTTTATGGGCAAGTCGCAGATCAGCCGCATGGTCTTTATGTGCGGCGCGTCGCTGCCCTCCCCCGTCATCAAGATTCTCGCCAAGTACGAGAACGACCCCGAAAGCCTGCAGGCAGCCGGTGTAGATTATGCCGCCCGCCAGCTTTGCGACCTCAAGGAGCACGGCGCCGACGGCCTGCACCTGTACACTATGAACCGTCCTGCGATCGCCGCGAACATTATGGAGCGCCTGGGGTAATGGAAAAACCGCACATCGATACAACCGCTGTCGAAGTGCCGGCCGACCTTGCGTCGCCGGCGCTTTATCGTATCGATGATGCCCACCATCCCCGCGTCGATCGTGCCGAAATGCTGCGCTACCTGGGCTACGGCGGCCAGCAGATTGAGCCCGAGCTGTCGCAGCGTATTGAGCTTGTCGTTGAGCGCTTGGAGTTAGACATTGAACCCCGTGGCGTGCGCCGCGTGTTTGCCGTCGATGCTACAGGCGTCGACGAGCAGGGCGAGCCTTGCATTCGCTTGGTCGGTACCAACGTTGAGCTGCGTGGTCGCGACATCTATCGACATCTCAAAGATGCCCGCTTTGCCGCGCTCATGGCATGCACCCTCGGCATGGACGCCGAGCGTCGCCTGCGCACCACGGGAGCCCAACATCCCCTGGAGGGCGCCGTGCTCGACGCCGCGTGCTCCGCTTACGTGGAAGCCGCCGTTGAGCAAATGGACCACGCCTGTAGCGGGCCCGGCAGGTCAGGACGGCCGCCGCCGTTCATGGGCTCGCCGGCAACTGGCGCTTTAGTCCCGGCTATGGCGACTGCCCGCTCTCGGCCCAGCGCTCGATCGTCAATGCGCTCAACGCCACGCGGCTCATCGGCCTGACCGTCACCCCCACCAGCCTACTCATGCCCACCAAAAGCGTGACCGCGGTGATCGGTCTGTTTGACGGCGAGGTCCACGACGCCCAGAGCCGCCCCACCTGCAATATCTGCCGCATGCGCGAACACTGCCGCTTCCGCGCCGCCCACACCACCTGCTATTCCAGCCATTAGGAGCCCCCGATGTTTACTCCGCTTATCACTCATGATTCTGACGGCACTGCATTGGCGGGACCCCTTGATGCCGCACCGCGCAACGGGGGGCACCGTCGGACGCGCACGATCGACGATCTGCGCATTAAGGACGATCGCCTGCGCGCCGCCATCGAGGGCACGGGGCACCTGCTGTTCGACGGCGGCATGGGCACCATGTTGCAGGCCGCTGGCATGAAGGCGGGCGCCCTGCCCGAGCTGCTCAACTTTGAGGAACCCCAGGTTATCACCGATATCCAACGTCAATATGTCGAGGCCGGCTGCGACGTGATTACCGCCAACACCTTTGGCGCCAACGCCCACAAGCTCGACGGTGCCGCCACCGTGGCAGACGTCTTTGCCGCGGCCGTCCCCTGTGCCCGCGAGGCCGGCGCCCGCTACGTCGCCGGTGACATCGGCCCCATCGGCGCGCTGCTTCGCCCCCTGGGCACCCTCAGCTTCGACGAGGCCTATGACCTCTTTACCGAGGAAGTGCGCGCAGGCGTCGCCGCGGGTGTGGACCTCTTTATTATCGAGACTATGACCGACCTGGCCGAGATCAAGGCGGCCGTCCTCGCCTGCCGCGAGAACTCCGACCTGCCCGTCTTTGCCACCATGACCTTCGAGGAAGACGGTCGCACATTCCTGGGTACGAGTCCCGAGGTTGCCGCCATCACGCTCGACGCCATCGGCGCCGACGTTTTGGGCATCAACTGCAGCCAAGGACCGGCCGAGCTCCGAGGACTCGCCGCGCGTATGCTCACCGTTACCGACAAGCCTGTTATGGTGCAGGCCAACGCAGGACTGCCCCACGTGGACGACAACGGCAATACCGTCTTTGATATCCAGGCCCCCGAATACGCCGAAGCCGTCGCCGGCATGATCGCCGACGGCGTGAGCGTCGTGGGCGGCTGCTGCGGCACCACGCCGGCGCACATGGCGGCCTTGCGCACGCTTATCGATAACCACACGCCCAGCCCGCGCCGCCGCAA
>UQJA01000026.1 GCA_900541285.1 uncultured Collinsella sp. | reverse complement strand
TTGCCGGTCGGAAGCTCTCGTCCCCCCAGCGGTGCCAGCCGCCGCAGTCAACACGGTAGACGTACACCGAGCGCTTGATCTTCTTAAGAAGGGTCGCCTTGGCCTTCTCGATGCTCTCGTCGAGCTCGATCTTGGTCGGGCGGTACTGAAGCCGCTCGGGCAAAAGCGTGGGTTCGGCCATGGTTACTCCTCCTTCGTTTCAAAATCCATGATGATGCCCTCGACCGGCGCCGGACCGGCGGGAATCTCGGGCGCATCGGGGTTGAGCTCGCGGTCGATATACTCCGGGTTCACGCCGTGGCCGCCCAGGTACTCCATGCCGGGGCCCTGGGGCTCGCCGGACGCAAGCGTCTCGTTGGCAGCCATGCCGTGCGCGTTGCCGGTCTTTACGGCCGAGGCGGCGCGCAGGGCGTCGAGCTCGCGCTTGCACTCCTGGCACATACCGACGGTACGGGCGGCCTGGATGGCCTCCATGCCGCCGGTCTTTTGCAGCAGGCGCTTGGCGTAGTCGATCTCCTTATGCGGGGCAAACGGCTTGCCGCAGCGCGAGCAGTGCTCGAGCGTGTAGACGCTCTTGCTGGTGAGGTCGTCCTTGCTCATGACGGCCAGCTCAAACTCCTCGGTGAGCTTGATGGCCTCCATGGGGCAGGCTTCCTCGCAGCGCCCGCAGAAGATGCAGCGACCGTAGTCGATCGACCAGGTAATGGTATCGGCCGCAAGGTCGGTGTCCATGCGAATGGCATCGGCCGGGCACGCCACGCCGCAGGCACCGCAGGCGATGCAGAGCTCGGCATTGTGCTCGGGCTTGCCGCGCATGTCCTTGTTGGTGGGGAACGGCGCAAACGGGTACTTGACCGTCGCGTCGCCGGCCTTGGCGTTAACCTTCCAAAGCTTCAGCATATTAGAGCGCCTCCTCATCGAGCGGAGCGGCCATGGTGCCCTCGCCCGCAAGCGGCGACTTGTCGCGCCAGACGTTCTCGAACTGCTCCTTGTCGAGCACGTGGTCGCGCTTGGCGGCGACATCGGTCACCGTAACGCGGTCGGTGCAGGAGTAGCACGGGTCGAGCGAGCCGACGATCAGCGCCGCGTCGCCCACGGTGTTGCCGCGGAACATGTAGCGCAGGACCGGCCAGTTGCTGTACGTGGCGGCCTTGGCGCGCCAGCGGTAGCACTTCTGGTTGTTGCCGAGCATGGCCCAGTGCACGTCCTCGCCGCGCGGCGCCTCGGTGGCGCCGATGGCGTACTTGTGCGGGGTGTACTCCCAATCCGTGGTGAGGATGGGACCCGACGGGCAGTTCTCGAGCATGGTCTCGATCATGTCGATCGAATCGTAGACCTCCTGGATGCGGACGGCGGTACGGCCGAAGGCATCGCAGGTGTCGGCCGTGGCGGCGTGCATCTTTTGGACGTCCGGATCGGCGTAGCCGTCGAAGGGATGGTCAAAGCGCACGTCGCGGGCATAGCCCGAGCCACGCATGAGCGGGCCGACCGGCGAGAAGTCACGTGCGATCTTGCGGTCCAAGATACCGATACCGCTCGTACGCTCGATAAAGTTGGGCGTGGAGAGCAAGACGTCGACGAGTTCCTGAACCTCGGAGCGCAGCTGGTGGATGGTCGTGAGCGTGGAGAGCTTCTGCTCGGCCAAAATGTCGCGACGCACGCCGCCGATCACGTTGAGGCCGTAGGTCTTGCGGTGACCGGAGAGCTTCTCGGCCAGGTCCATGGACTTCTCGCGGACGCGGAAGAACTGCTGGAAGCCCGAATCGAAGCCGGTGTAGTGCGAAGCGAGGCCAATGTTGAGCAGATGCGAGTGCAGGCGCTCGACCTCAAGCATGATGGCGCGGATGTACTGGGCGCGCGGCGGGACATGGATGCCCTGGGCGCGCTCGACGGCCTCGGCGTAGGCCACCGAGTGGGCGCAGCCGCAGATGCCGCAGATGCGGTCGGCGAGGAACGTCACGGCGTCATAGTTCAGGCGCGTCTCGGCGACCTTCTCCATACCGCGATGCACGTAGAACAGGCGGTAGTCGGCGTCGACGATCGTCTCGCCCTCCACGAACAGGCGGAAGTGGCCGGGCTCGTCGGAGGTGATGTGCAGCGGTCCCATGGGGACGAGCGTGGTCTCCTTGCCCTTGGTGTCGGCCAAGAACTCGTAGTTTTCCATGTCGCTCGCGGGAGCGGGACGGAAGCGGTAGTCCATGGAGTCCTTGCGCAGCGGATACAGGCCGCTGGGCCAATCGTCGGGCAGCACCAGGCGACGACGATCGGGCAGGCCCTCGGGAATCAGGCCGAACATATCGCGCAGCTCGCGCTCGCCCCACACGCAGGCGGGGACGAACGGCGTCACGGACGGGAACGTCATCTTAGCGGGATCGACCTCGGTGCGCACGGTCACCCAGCCGGGGTCCTCCCCCTCCATGGAGATGACGTAGTACACGGCGTAACGGCCGCACAGGCTGCGCTCATCGTTGCCGATGATCACGGGAATCCAGCCGTAGCGCTCGTAGTACAGGTAGTGGACGGCCTCGGGCAGCTTGTCCTGCTTGACGGTAATCGTCAGCTGGTCCTCGCACTGCCACTCAACCTTCTCGATGCAGCCCGGAACGGCGCGGCGCAGGGCCTCGACATGGCTCTCGCAGCGACGGGCATACACCTTGTTCTCAGTTTCAATCATTCGTTACTCCACCTCGCTCTGAGCGGTCTCGGTACCGAACACAGCGCGGTACATCGGCGTCGCGTGAAGTTCCTCGGTGCTCTGCTCGAGCACGATGCCGGTCGCGGTCTCCACACCGTGCACGAGAGGCAACGGGGTGGCGATGCCAAACCACAAGATCATGACAGCCAGGATGATTTCGGGGATAAGCATGAGCGCCGGGGCCTCATGCTTGCCCATACCCTGGGGCGCATGGCCGAATACCGACTTGAGTGCGATGCGGGTGAGCGCAGAGATGGCCACGGTAAGGCCGAGGGCGACCACGACGACCAGCCACATGGGACCGGCGGTAACACCGGCGACAAAAGTCAGGAACTCGGAGATAAACATGCCAAAGGGCGGGAAGGCACCAAGACCGAGCAGCGCCAGGACGGCGAGCGCGGCGGTTGCGGGAGCAACCTCGACGACGCCCTGGATCTTGGCCAGGCTACGCGTGCCAAAGGCGTGCTGGATGTTGCCGGACACGCAGAAGGCAAGCGTCTTGGTAAAGCCGTGGAACACGCAGTGCAGCAGGGCCGCGGCGATACCCAGCGGGCCACCGATACCCAGGCACAGGGCGATAACGCCAACGTTCTCCACAGACGAGTACGCAAAGCGGCGCTTGAGGTCGTCCTGGCGAAACATCGAAAGTGCCGCCACCAAAATGGACAGCGTGCCGACGATCAGCAGCAAAAGTTGCGGATACTCGGCGCCCACGGCCTGGATGGTAAAGCCGTAGAAGCGCATGATCACAAGCATGGCGCACTTAAGCAGCACGCCCGAGAGCAGGGCCGAGACAGGGCTCGGGGCCTGGGAGTGGGCATCGGGCAGCCAAGTGTGCATGGGGAACAGGCCGGCCTTGGTGCCAAAGCCGATCACGATAAACGCAAAGGCGAGGCGCATGAGCGTCGGGTCGAACTGGTCGGCATACGGCAGCACGCACGACAGGAACGCGGCCTCGTGGGCATTGGGAATCACGTCGGCGGCGTTGGCGTAGATCAGCAGCGTACCAAACAGGCCAAAGGCCACGCCGGCGGTGCAGACCATCGCATACTTCCAAGAAGCCTCGAGGGCCGTCTTGTTCTTGTAGATACCCACGAGGAACACGGTGGAAAGCGTGGTCGCCTCCACGGCGGCCCACGTGAGGATCATGTTGTTGGACAGGCACGCGAGCAGCATAGTGAACACAAACAGGCTAAACAGCGCAAAATACTGCTTGGCGCGCTCGGCGGGCATGGAGCCCTCCTCGATATCGGCCTTTACATAGGGCAGCGAGAACAGCCCCGTAAGAAAACCGATAAAGCCGATGAGCAGCACAAAGATGGCGCCCAGCGAATCGAGGTGGAACCACAGGCCAAGAGCGCTCGCGGTGTCGCCGCTCATAAGGACGTCACCGGCCGTCACAATCGACAGCACCAGGACGGCTGCGACGGAGACCAGGTTGAGGCCGGCAAACACGTTATAGGACGTGTTCTTGGGCAAAAACGCCATGACCAGCGAGAACACCAAAGGGGTCGCGAGCAGGGCGAGAATCAACGTTTCCATGGACTACCCCCTCAGCTCGGACAGGTCGCGCGCATCGAGCGAGTGGGAGTCGTCCCAAATGCGACGCACGACGATGGACATGATGATGACGGCAAAGATGGCGTCGGTGGCGATACCGATCTCGATGATCTCGGGAGCGGTGGGGGCCAAAAGCGCGAGCGTCACGTGGCTACCGTTTTCCATGAGGCAGTATCCAAAGATCTGCTTCATGATGTTGCGCTGCGAGATGATGCAGGTGAGGCCCACAAAGAAGTGAGCGAAGCTAATAGCGAGCGCAGGCGTTGCGACCTCGGCCGTGGGCAGGCTGATCTGCGTCACGACGGCAAAGCAGATCGCGACCTCCACGGCGATGATGCAAATGGCCCACGCGGGCTTAAGGCCGGCCTTGAGCGATGCGTCGCTCGGCTCGCCCATCTTCTTGTATGCGCGGTTAAGGATATAAGGGACCAGGACGACCTTGGTGATAAAGGCAGATCCAGCCCACATAAGCAGCTCCTGCGCACCGGTAGTGGCACCGAGCGTGGCGAGCAGTCCCACGAGCACCAGCGACTGCACCGCATACCAGCTGATGGCGTGCTTGATGTTCTTGGAGACGACCACCATGGTGGACGTGACGATCAGAAGGCCGCCAAGGATGTTGACGATCGAATAACCCATGTCGTTCTACCTCCTAACCGATCCAGCTGGCCGAAAGCGGGCCGCTGACGATAACCATGATGATGAGCACGATGAACACGAACGCCATCGCGCGGGGAAGCGGGGCTCCCGCAGCGACCTCTTCGCTCGGCTCGCCAGGCAGGCAATAGCCCATCCACTTAAGGAACCAGGCAAAGGTGGCGACGGTCTCGGCGACCATAATGCACACGAGCACCAGGATCGCGACGTTGCCGGCACCCACAGAAAAGCCGCCGGCGATGATCTGGAACTTCGAGAAGAACGTGTTCATGGGCGGCACGCCGGCAATGGCGAGTGCCGCGACACCAAAGCCAACGCCCGAGATCGGGTACTTCTTTACGATGCCGCGAAGCTTGGGCAGCATACGCGTACCGAGCGTAAAGGAGAACGAACCGGCGATCAGGAAGAACAGCGTCTTGGCGAAAGCGTGGTTAAAGATGTGGCACACGGCGCCATCAAAGGCCAGCTGGCTGCCAAAGACCGAAAGGCCCAGACCAAAGAACACATAGGAGAGCTGGGCGATCGTGGAGAAGGCCAGCAGACGCTTCATGTCCTTTTGCGGCAGGTACATAAGGAAACCAAAGAGCATGGTGACCATGGCGTCGATAATGGCGACCCAGCCCACGATCTCGGGAATCTCGCCGGCAGAGACGAGTGCGCGCGCGAACACGCACACGCCGACCTTGACCATCGAGGCGCCATGCAGGTAGGCCGAAACAGGCGTCGGCGCCTCCATGGCCGAAGGCAGCCACATGTACATGGGAACCTGTGCGGACTTGGCCCAGGCCGCAAACAGCACGAGCAAAAGGACGATAGCCTTGAGCTTGGCGTCGAGGCCGGCAATCGCGGTAATGGCGAAGGTGCCGGTGTGGGCAAACACGATGGCGGCGCCCAGATACAGGCCAAGTGCGCCAATGTGCGTGATGATGAGGGCCTTCATGCCGGCCTTCTTGGCCGTAGGCGACATGTAGTAGCTAATGAGGCCCCAAGAGCACGCACCCGTGATCTCAAAGAACACGAGCTGGCCCAAAAGGGTCGAGCTGTACACAAGGCCGGCCATGGCGCCGATGAAGGTCGCGAGGTACGCGTAGAAGCGACGACGCGGTGCGTCGGGATGCTCACGGTTGTTCTCGCTCATATACGGAATCGAATAGATCACGACAAGCAGGCCGATACCCACAAAGGCGGGCGCGAGCAGCGTGCTCATGCGATCGAAGGTGAATCCCATGACAAGGGTCTGCCCAAACGAGATCAGGGGGACCTGCGTGTCGGGCATGCCGGCGCCAGCGAAATTCGCGGCGAGGGCGATGGTGCAGACCGTCGAGACGGCGGCACCCAAAACGCTGAACCACTTGGCGTACGGACGGGGGAACAGGGCGACGAGCACCGAGGCCACCATCGGGGCCGCGATAGCGACCAAGCCGAGAAGGGACAGACTGACTGCAAATGACATTGTTTCTCCCTTCTCCTACACGCCAACGACCACGAAGACAAACGCCAGAACGGCGATGCCCACGACGGCCCAGGTCTGATTACCGAGTACCTTAAAACGCGAGCGTGAGCAGGAGTTCTCGATCACGCCGCATACGACAAAGTCGATAAGGCACTTCACCAGGAAGATGACTGCACCCAGAACGGCGGCGGCGCCCACAGTCGCGGGCTCGCCCCAAGGGATGAAGATCGCGCAGAACCAGGCGACGACCAGGACCTGTTTCATGGACATGGCAAGCTTGGCCATGGCGAGCGACGGGCCGGAAAGCTCGGCGAGCGGACCTTCCTGAAGCTCCTGCTCGGCCTCGGCCTGATCAAACGGCAGCTTGCCGAGTTCCATGTAGCAGGCAATCGCAAAGGCGATGCCGGCGAGGATCACGGCGACTGGAGCGTCGATGGCGCCCGTCATGATGTGCTGACCCATGGTGGCGATGTCGGTGGAACCGCACACCAGGGCGGCGGCAAACAGCGCCAGCAGCATAGACGGCTCGATGAGCACGCTCATGAGCAGCTCGCGGACGCCGCCGATACCGGCGTAGGCGTTGGACGAATCCACACCGCAGAGGGCGAAGAAGAAGCGGGCGAGCGCCAGGCTGTACATGATGGTGATGGCGTCACCAAAGACCGGGATGGGGCTTTGTGCCGTAAAGAGCGGCAGACCCATCGCGAGCATAAAGGCGACGGCGAAGAACAGCGGCGGCATAATGCGCAGCGCAAAGCTCGCATCCTCGCTCTGGGACTCGGGGCGCGCAAAGAGCTTGGCCAGGTCGCGGTAGTCCTGCATGATGCTGGGGCCGCGACGGTTGTGCATCTTGGCGCGGATCACGCGGCCGAGACCGGAGAAGAACGGTGCGACGGCCATGACGACCACGCCCTGCAGAACGGCAAGTACGATGTTGTTCATGCTCTCCCCTCCTTAACCCATTTGCACGGCGAGCACGAGGAACACCACGAGTGCCGCGACGATGTAGCAGATATAGATGCTGTAGTTGCCGCCCTCGAGCTTAGTCGCGAGGTCGGCGAGCTTCTCGACACCCTTATGCGGGGCATCGACGAGAACCTTGTCGGGTACGGGCTCCACAGCCTCGGCCACACCGGTGAGCTTCTGGAAGAAGTGCGCGATGGACCAGCAGACGGCCGTGCAGCGGTCACGCAGCGTGTAGAGCGGCTGCATAAACCAGGACACCTCGGAGGCAAAGGTCGTGGCCACGACGGGCATATGCTCGTTGGGAGCATAGCCGCATGCCCACGGCTGGGACTTCTGCACCTTGCCGACGGTCTTGAGCTTGCGATAACCGCAGGCAAGGCCGACGAGCACCACGAGCGCAATAGCGATCGCGGGCGTGGAGGTGGCAGCGCCGGAGTACTGGTTCATGAGCTCCATGCCCTCGGCGGCAAACACGCCACCGTACGGATGCAGCACGGACGCGGCGACATCGACCAGCACGGGCGCGATCACGGGAGCGCCAATGCCCAGCACGACGCAGATGGCCGCGAGCAGGCCCTGCGCAAACACCATGGGGGCGGGAACCTCCTTGGCATTGGCCGCGGCCTCGGAGCGGGGCGCGGAGGCAAAGGAGACGCCATAGGCCTTGACGAAGCACGTGACAGCCAGAGCGCCGGTAATGGCAAGTGCGACGGCAGCGAACACGGCCACGATCATGACGGCCTTGTCGCCCTGCATGGCGGCGTTAAACAACGACTGGTAGGTAAACCACTCGGACACAAAGCCGTTGAAGGGCGGGATGGCCGAGATGGCAAGCGCGCCAACGAGGAAGCAGATGGCCGTTGCCGGCATACGACGGAACAGGCCGCCCATCTTCTCCATATTGCGCGTACCCGTGGAGTACAGCAGCGCACCGGCGCCCAAGAACAGCTCGCCCTTAAACATCGCGTGATTAAACGTGTGGTAGAGGGCGGCCATCAGGGCCAGGACGGCGATGCCGACCGAGTTGAGCGCCATGGCGGCCATGGAGGCGCCGACGCCGAGCAGAATGATGCCGATGTTCTCAACGGAGTGATAGGCCAGCAGGCGCTTGATGTCATGCTCCTGCAGGGCGAAGGCCACGCCGAGAACCGACGAGATCGCACCGAAGGCCATGACCATAAGGCCCCACCAAACCTGAACGCCTGAGGCGGAGAGCAGGTCGAGGCCCACCTTGAGGATGCCGAAGATACCGATCTTGATCATGCCGCCGGACATAAGGGCCGACACGTTGGACGGCGCCTCGGGATGTGCCTTGGGCAGCCAGCCGTGCAGCGGGATGATACCGGCCTTGGCGCCAAAGCCAAAGAAGGCGAGCACGAAGCACACGGATGCGACCGCGGGGCTAAACTGCGTAGCGCGGAAATCCGCAAAGGCAAACGAGCCGCCGGCGAAGTTGGTCATGGTGAGGAAGCTCGCCATGATGAGCACAAAGCCCACGTGCGCGATCACAAAGTAGAGCCAACCGCCATGGATGGAGTTCTCGTTCTCCTCGATCACGACCAGGAAGTACGAGGTCAGCGACATGAGTTCGAAGGCGACCAGGAACCAAAACACGTTGTCGGCAGTAATGACGAGCATCATGGACGCCACGAAGGTGTTAAAGAAGAAGCCGGCGCGGCCCTTTTTGCCCGGGTACTCATCAAAGTAGTTGAGACCGTAGATCGAACCGGCAAACGCGAGCACCGAGATGAGCGCCACGAACAGGCCGGACAGCTGGTTGAGCAGCAGCTGGAAATGGGCAAACGGGAAGAACACGATGGTGTCGACCGACGTGACATCGCCCAGCACGGCCTGGATACCGGCCACAAACGAAAGCACCGCGGCGACGGCGCCGATAAGGCAGCCGGCGGTCTTGGCGGCGTTATCGGCCTTGATCAGCAGAACCGAGGCGAGCGCACCGATGCACGAGACGGCAAGCGATGCGATAAACAGCGTCATGCTATCCATTGTTTACGCTCCCTTCTGCTCTCTCGGAGAGGCCCTGGGCCACAGCGGTAACGTCGACGACCGGACCGTTTTCGATCGAGCGCAGGCGCTTGGCCTCGTCGAGCTCGCGATCGGCCGCGCCACCCATGACGGTCAGCGCCTTGGTGGGGCACGCCGCCACACAATGCGGGCCGTCCGGATCGAATGCGCACAGGTCGCACTTGACAGCGCAGGTGTACTGGCCGGGAGCCCACGTAAGCAGGCTGCTCAGGGACTTAGGATACGAAGGCGTCGGGTCGCACATGCCTGCGACACCGGCGATAGACGTGCCATCGGGATGGATGGCTCCGAAGGGGCACGCGATGGCGCACAGCCTGCACCCGATGCACTCCTGCTCCTTGACGTGGATGCGATCGCCATCGTGCTCGATGGCATTCACCGGGCAAACCTCGGCGCAGGGGGCACCCTCGCAATGGTGGCAGGCAAGGGCGGCCGAAATACCGCCGGTCTTCACGAGCGCCAGGCGCGGCGTATCCTGAAGACCCTGCATCCGGTGGGCGTCGGCACAGGCGGACTGGCATGTTCCGCAGCCGATGCACCTCTCCGGGTTGATGTCGATGAAGCGGTTCATCCCCACTTCCTTTCAAAATAACGGGCCGGGCTCCCGAACGTACGGGACGCCCGGCCCAAATAGCCAACGAGAACGGGACTACACGATTTGGTTCACGTGCGTCTCGTCGTCGAACTTGGCGGCGCCGGGCTCAACGTCCTGGGGAGCGGCGGCGTCCACCAGAGCCTGCTTGAGCTCGGTGTACTGACGCTCGACCTCGCCCTCGGCCCAGACCTGGTCGGCGATAGCGTCGACCTGGCAGGCGGAGAACTTGTCCTCGGGCGTGTGCGAGACCGGGTCGACCTTGTGAATGGTCAGCTCGTTGCATTTGCCGATCCACCACTGGTAGGTCATGTAGACCGTGCCCTTGTTGATGCGATCGCTCACGTCGGCACGGCTGTATACCTGGCCGCGGCGGCTGTGAATCGAGACGATGTCGCCATTCTTGATGCCGCGTGCCTCGGCGTCCGCGGGATTCATGCGGACAAAGCCGGGCTCGTCGGCGAGCAGTGCCAGCGTCTTGCAGTTGCCGGTCATCGAGCGGCAGCTGTAGTGGCCGACCTCGCGGACGGTGCACAGGATGAGCGGGTACTCATCATCGGGAAGCTCGGAGGGCGCCTCCCAGTCGTGCGCCATCAGGTTGGCGCGGCCGTCCTTGGTGGTGAACTTGCCACCAGCGAACATGTCGGGCGTACCGTGGTCGTTCACATCGGTGCTCTTGACGGGCCACTGGGCGTAGCCGCCCTCGGGAGCCATCTTCTCGTAGGTCGCGCCCACAAAGTTGGGGCACAGGCTAATGCACTCGTTCCAGATCTGCTCGGTGTTGTCGTAGTGCATGGGGTAGCCCATACGCGTAGACAGGTCCGCGAAGATCTCCCAGTCGTGACGGCACTCGCCCTTGGGCGGAACGGCCGCGTCAAAGTGCTGGAAGCTACGGTCGGATGCGGTAAAGACACCCTCGTGCTCGCCCCAAGAGGTAGCGGGCAGGATGACGTCGGCGAGCATGGTCGTCTGCGTCATAAAGATGTCCTGGCAGATGAACAGATCCAGCTCGGAGAGCGTCTTGCGCATACCGGCCGAATCGGGCTCGGTCTGCACCGGGTCCTCGCCGTAGTTGTAGAAGCAGTGCACCTTGCCCTCGTCGACCAGGTGGCCCAGGTCGGTGAGCTTGTAGCCCTCCTCGAGCGGGAGCTTTTCCTCGGGCACGCCCCAAGCCTTGGCAAACTTGGCACGCACTGCCGGGTCGGTGACCTTCTGGTAGCCAGGGTACAGGTTGGGCAGCATGCCCATATCGCAGGAGCCCTGGACGTTGTTCTGGCCACGCACGGGCGCGAGGCCGGAATTGGGTTTGCCGATCTGGCCGGCAACGCAGGCGATGGAGGCGATGGTGTGCACCGTCTTCAGGTTCTGCTTCTGCTGGCATACGCCCATGCCCCAGCCAATGATGGCAGAGGGCTTCGCCGTGGCGTACATCTCGGCAGCTTGGTGGATCAGCGCGGGCTCGACACCCGTGATGTCCTGTACGGATTCGGGAGTGTAGTTCTTGATGGTCTCCCACCATTCGTCAAAGCCGTTCGTGTGCTCGGCGACGAATTCCTTGTCGTAGAGGCCATCGTTGACCAAGCAGTTGGCAAAGGCGTTGAGGAACGCGACGTTGCAACCGTTCTTGATCGGAAGGTAGAGATCGGCGATACGCGCGGTTTCGATATGGCGCGGATCGGCGACGATGATCTTGCAACCCTTTTCTTTGGCTCGCACGATACGCCTTGCGACGATGGGGTGCGAATCGGCAGGGTTATAGCCGAAGAGGAAAATGCAGCCCGCATCCTCCATACCGGGGATGGAGCATGACATGCAACCTGAACCAACCGTGTCCATCAGACCGAGGACAGTAGGGCCGTGTCAAGTACGGGCGCAGTTGTCTACGCTGTGGGTGCCGATGCACGCACGCGTAAACTTCTGCATGACGTAGTTCGCCTCATTGCCGCCGCCTCGCGAAGAGCCGGTGGTCATGACAGCGTTAGGACCATATTCGTCAATTATGGCCTGCATCTTAGATGCGGTGAAATCCAGTGCCTCGTCCCAGCTTACGCGCTCAAGATCCGCGCCCTTGGTGCGACGGATCATCGGGTGCAGTACGCGAGGAGTCAAGATCTTGGTGTCGTTGATGAAGTCGTAGCCGCTCATGCCCTTAAGGCACAGCTCGCTCTGGTTGGTGATGCCGTTGAGCGGTTCGGTACCCACGACCTGGCCGTTTTGGACCAAGAGGTTAAACTGGCAACCGGCGCCGCAATACGGGCAGATCACTTTATGCTTCTCCATGACACCCTCCTTCCTTTCTCTGCTACCGAATACTCGGTACTTATTTGACAATCATTGGGCCTGTCGCCCGACGCTTACGCCTCGTTTTCGATGGTGGCGCGGGCACGCTCGGCAGTCAGTTCTGCCAGACGCTCCTCGTCCACCAGGGTGAGGCCCTTGGTCGGGCACGCCTCGGCACACGCCGGACCGCCGGGACGGTCCACGCACAGGTCGCACTTGAGCACGAAGCTCTTAGTCTGCGAACCCACGCGAACGTCGCCCATCAAGACGGGGACCTGCGTGGTCGCCACGCTCACGGCGCCAAAGGGGCAGGCCATGACGCAGCTCTTGCAGCCGATGCAGTTGTCCTCGTTAACGCCGATGCGATGGTTCTTTGGATCAAAGAACAAGGCGCCCGTAGGACAAGCCTTGGCACACGGTGCATCCTCGCAGTGATGGCAAGCCACCGGTGCGGAGATCTCGTACGTACGCGTCACGCGCAGGCGCGGCGCGGCGATGTTGCCGGGAATATCGTGTGCCTCGATGCACGCCGCCATACAGGTTTGGCACCCAATGCAACGTGAGGAATCGGCTACGACTCGTTTATTGCCCATGTTGTTCACTCCCTCCTGAATCCCATGCCGGAGAGACCCTGTCGACGTTGCCCCGGACCGCCCGTGGTCCGGCATCGACGTATCGAGCGCATGCGGCGAAACAGGCACTTCGATAGAATTCCTCCAACGATATACAGGTTAAATATACGCAGTTGCAGGTGGCAAACTTGAGCATAGGCCCTGCAATACGGCTGTATTGCAGGGGTTTTGGCAGGTTGGAATTATTCTCTAGAAGCTATAAAGGTGAGTGTATTACATGCGTACGCCTCAGAGATTTTTACGCGCTCTCGTTTTGGATGTACTACGCTTGTATTCGTGTTTATGGTTATCAACTTGAGTGAAATAAAGTAATCGTTATAAGATGCTCAAGTATCGGCACATGCCGCATTTGACCGACTATATTGCACGCTCATTAAGGGGGCCAGTGATGTCATCGACTCAAAAAAGAGCCATCCTGCAGGTGCGCATTCGCGAGGAAGACAAGCAGCATGCCGAGCATCTCTACGACGCCATGGGCACATCGCTCGCCGAGGCTGTCCGTCTATTTGTCGCGCAGAGCATTTTGATGCGCAAGCTCCCCTTTCAGCCGGTCGCCGTGCGTTCCAAGGACGGCACGGCCGCCTATGGATCGCTCAAAGCATATGGGGACCCCAATCGCCGCTCCGAAGAGCGCAATGCCTGGATTGAGTACCTTGCCACAGAAAGCGACGATTCGATTTTGGGTCCCGAGGAAGTAGATATCCATGAGTAGCACCATCATCGACGAGACCGTCATCCTGCGCTACCTGCTTGACGACGACGAGGTTCTGTCACCGCGCGCCGCCAAGGTCATCGCCACGCGCACCGCTCGTGTCTACCCCGAAATCATCACTCGCGTCGTGGTCACGCTGCGCGACGTCTATAAGGTTCCCCGCGTTGAGATAACTGCGGCCATGAAAAGGCTGCTCGATGACGTCATGGTCGACGAGCCCACCGTTGTCGCCCTTGCCGTCAAACTCTTTGGCAAGACCCATATGGACTTTACCGACTGCCTCCTCGCAGCCCGAACCGCCATCTACAACGATGATGTCGTGAGCTTTGGCAAGCCCATCATCCAAGGCATGATCGATTACCTCCGCAAGCGCCAAACCGCGGCCGACGCTCGCGACCGCGCCGCCGGAGCCCGCAGTCACCGCACCGACTCCACCATCGACAAGCTCCGCCACCGCCCCCGCAGCTAACCCCACCCCCTCCTAAGTTGCGGTGAAATACGGACTGTTTCATGCCTTTAAAGGCCTCAACAGTCCGTATTTCACCGCAACTTATTGAAGGTGGACCGCGAACGATTTCGCTATCGGGATTCGGCGTAGGGTTTTGTTGTCGGAATGCCGTAACCGCGCATCATGGCACCGAACGATTCTACGTCGTAGGTGTCCGAGAGTTTGAAATGAATGATGTTGTGGCCCATGGCGCGAAGGTTCGCGTCGCGCATGAGGGCCGCTCGATACGTTTTTGCCGCCGCCCGCTCTGGATCATTTTGAGCCTCGTCTTCAAACTTGCCTAGCCCATGCAGCTCTGCCAGCGTCCATGAGCCGTCTGACATCTGCCAGCCATAATCTGCTAGATAATAGCCAGCGTTTCCCGGTCGCGTTATCTCAACTTGAAGCTCGGGCGCGACAACCCCAGCGAGAATCATCGCTGCTCTCGCCTCAGACTCGCCGCCATTGTCTGACCTGCCGTCCATATACTCAAAAACGTCAAAAGCACGCGCGATGCCATGCAACCCCCGGCAATTTGCCTGCGCATATGCTCGCAGCTCTTCGCGTTCGACATCGTACTCACGGGCCAAGCCATCGACATAGCCCAGCGCATAGCGAAAGGCGCTCGTTCGGGCGATATCAACAACCGTTCGACACGGATCCGTCAGTGTAAACAGACCTAGCCGCCACACTTCGCCCGCCCGCCAGCGCTTGTATTCAACGAACTCATACGTATCACGCCTTGTAGACCGTGGCAGCAGTACTTGCACTTTATCCAGAAACGTATACGCCGAGCCGATGCCGTAGAGCAGCGCTGCTGTCGATCCGCAAAACACAACATCCGGTTCAACGACCGCAATAGCGGATGCCAGCTGAAAGATGCGATCTTCAACCCCAAGATTATTCCAATAGACCGGATCCGCATACACGTGGTTGTAAAGACGAAGCATGAGCTCTTCCTGCATAAGCTCACGCGCACGGCGTTCATCCCAAGGATCAATTGTTATAAGCAGCTGTCCATCTTGATGAATTCCAACGGCCGAGAATAGCATCCTTGCATATGACTGCGGAAAATGTTTGCCTTTATCGAGCATGGCCAACCCCATAACCATCACGGCGGAGAGAATACCATTACGCTATCGCATGCTTCCGTCCGCAGGCCTTGCCAAAAGCTGACCAAAAACTTGACGCCGCAGGTCAGAGCTTCAAAAAATATTTCCACTCTCGGTAGACGGTCGCTACGACCCTCCCAACGGCGTCAAAATCCAACCTTACAAATAGTTGCGGTGAAATACGGACTACATGGGCCATAAAAGCCGAAAAACAGTCCGTATTTCACCGCAACTTAGGAGGGGATGTGGGGTCCCCGGCATGTATATGAAAACGGCTCTGGCACCAAAAGGAGCCAAAGCCGTTAAAACTATCCTATGGAGCGGGCGACGGGAATCGAACCCGCGTCATCAGCTTGGAAGGCTGGGGTTCTACCATTGAACTACGCCCGCAAGATATGGTCGGGACGACAGGATTTGAACCTGCGACATCCTGCTCCCAAAGCAGGCGCGCTACCAAACTGCGCCACGTCCCGAAGGTGTTGAGCAGCTAAGGTCTAAACCTTGCGTGTCCCAAAGCGAAGGAAATTATAGGGGAGACTCCCCGCCTGTGCAAGCATTGATGCCTTAGCTCCTCGAATGCGCGACAAAACGACTATGGAGCAGACCGATCACAAAGGCAACCACGGCAACCGGCGCCCACGCGGCTCCAATGTCCGCAAGCGGCAGCACATCGAACGGCAGCCACGCACCCGCAAAGAACGCATCGCGGACCGAGGTGATCACACTCTGCACAGCAACCACGCCGCCGACCCACACCCACACCTGCGGATGAGCGTCGCAAAAGCCGTGCACCAGGCCCATCAGTACCAGTACGATGGCAACGGGATACAAGGCGTTGAGCATAGGCACCGAGAACATAAGAATCACGTCGAGGCCCACGTTGGAGAGCACGCACGAAAACGCCGCGAACACAAAGGCGAGAATCGCAAAGGGGCGGCGCATGGCCTCCTCGGAAACATCCGCTCCCCCTTCGACCACATACGTCTCGCAGAAGTAGCGCGAGCAGCAGCTGATAAGGCCGATACACACGTTCATGCAGGCGAGGAAGAAGATAGCGAAGACCACGACCGTGCCGGCCAGACCAAAGTGCATGGAGGCCGAGCGGGCAAGGATTGCGGCGCCGTTGGTGGCATCGGGCATCACGGTGCCGAGCTGCATGCCGGCAAGGCCCAAGCCGCAGTAGATGATGGCCATGAGCACGCCGGCGATCACGCCGGAACGCGATATCTCAAAAGCGACGCGCTTGTCGTCGGTAACGCCCAGCTCATGGATGGTCTCGGCGATGATGATGCCAAAGGCGAGCGACGCAAGCAGGTCCATGGTCTGGTAGCCGGTCAAGAAGCCCTGCACGGCGGCACCGGCATTGTAGGGGGCCTGCGGCGTGGCAGCCGGTCCCAGCGGCGAGATCACGGCAGCACCCACGACCAGCACGATGAGCGCGATGAGCGCGGGGCCCGTAATGCGGCCGAGCACGCGCGTGATGACACCTGGGCGCAGCGTGAGCACAAACGCGACGACGAAGAACCCGATGGCAAACACCAGACGTGCTGCGCCGAGCGAAACGCCCTCGGGCAGCAGCGGCACCAGCATTTCGAAGGCCGTGGAGCTCGTGCGCGGAATAGCCAGGCACGGGCCGATGGCCAGATACACCGCCGCGACAAAGAACTCACCGAACTTGGGGTGCACGCGGCCGGCAAGCTCACGCGCCGTTCCGGCGAGCGCGACGGCGATAAAGCCCATAACAGGCAGACCGATAGCGGCAATCAAAAAGCCGATCATGGCAAGCGGCGTGGCTGTGCCGGCCTGAAGTGCCAGCAACGGCGGAATGATGAGGTTACCGGCGCCAAAGAGCATCGAGAACAGCGCAATGCCGACGGTAACGACATGGTCGGAGCGCAGGCCGCGCGGGGCGGATGAGGCCATAGGCACACCTTTCGGGTCGAAACAAAAACGGGACGGGCAAAAGACCCGTCCCGCAAGTATATACGCTCTAGCAGGCTAAATCGCGCAAAGCGTCAATCGCGGTGTCGACTTCCTCGGCCGTGTTGAAATACCCAAACGAGAAGCGAACGATACCCTGGCGCTCGGTCCCCAGCGCGCGGTGCATAAGCGGAGCGCAATGGGCACCGGGGCGCGTCGCAATCCCCCACCCTTGCATGAGCGCGTCCGAAATCTCGGCAGAGTCGATATCACCCACGTTGAGTGAGACGATCGCCGAGCGCACGGGCTGGTCAAACGCACCGTAGAGCGCAATGCCGGGGATTTCGCGAACACCAGCGAGGAAGCGCTCCGCAAGCGAGCGCTCATGCGCCGCAATCGCCTCGACCCCGCCTTGTGCCTCGATAAAGTCGAGGCCTGCGGAAAGTCCCGCGATGCCGTGGCCGTTGAGCGTGCCCGCCTCAAGGCGCGTGGGCCACTCAAGCGGCTGCAGTGGGTCGAAGCTGTGCACGCCCGTGCCGCCCATGGCCCACGGAGCCACGGCAATGCCCTCTTCGGTCAGCTTCTGCCGGATGAGGTTCACAAAGGCCACGGCGTTTTTATTATCTCCGTGGACGCAGATGGACTGGCACTTAAGGGGGATATCCTTCCCGGTGATGGTGGTCACCATGCCGGTTTTGATCATCTTGACGATACGGGCCAGAGCGATAGACTGGTCGTGGATCACGCTGCCATCCATGCGCCGGGGCGCCAGA
>UQJA01000025.1 GCA_900541285.1 uncultured Collinsella sp. | reverse complement strand
GAACGCGGGCTTTCGACCGCCGAGGTCGAGGAGCGCATCGCCGCCGGTAAGATCAACCGCAACATGGAACTTAAGACCAAATCGGTCAAAGAGCTCATCATCGAGAACCTCTGCACGCTGTTTAACTTGATCAACGCTGTCTTGGCGATTTTGGTGTTGCTGACCGGTTCGTTTAAGAACCTGACGTTCCTGTTCGTGGTGTTCCTCAATACCGCCATCGGCGTCATTCAGTCCATGCGCTCCAAGAAGATGGTCGATAAGCTCACACTGCTGACCTCTAAGAAGGCCATCGCGGTGCGCGACGGTGCCGAGGTGGAGCTCGATCTGGACCAGATCGTGCTCGACGATATCATTCGCCTGGGGCGCGGTGACCAGATTCCGGCCGACGCCGTGGTGGTTTCGGGTGAGGCACTCGTGAACGAGAGCCTGCTGACGGGCGAGAGCGATCTCATCAAAAAACAGCCCGGCTCCGAGCTCATGAGCGGCAGCTTTATCGACTCGGGCCTGCTGCGCGCCCGCGTGATCCATGTTGGCGCCGACAACTATGTGGCCAAGATCAACAACGAGGCCAAGTACGTCAAAAAGGTCAATTCCGAGATCATGAATGCGCTCAACGCCATCGTGCGCTTTGCGAGCCTCATTATGATTCCGCTCGGCCTGGCGCTCTTTGCCTCGAGTGTGAGCGAGCTGTGGGATGCCGCCGGTACGCCGGGCGATAGCGCGCTTTCGTGGTGTTTTTCCGAGCTGCTTGCCGGTCGCGTGCCTTCGTCGGCGCTGCTGTCTACGGTGGGCGCTCTTTTGGGCATGATTCCGCAGGGCCTGGTGCTGCTGACTTCGTCGGTGCTTGCCATCGCCACGGTGCGTCTGGCGCGCCGCAAGGTACTCGCGCAGCAGCTCTACTGTATCGAGACGCTCGCGCGCGTCGACGTGCTGTGCCTGGACAAGACGGGCACCATTACCTCGGGCCGTATGGAGGTCGAGGGTACCTACCCGCTGCCTGTTGAGGGCGTTGGCTTTGGCGCGGACTCGGACGAGGCAGCTGTCCCCGTCGAGACTACGGTCCTGGATTTTGCGCTCGCCAACGTGGCGCGTGCCACCTCGGCAGACGCCAACGAGACCTGTCAGGCGCTGCTCAACTATTACGCTGACCGCCCGGTCGAGGTTTCCGAGCCGCTGGCGGGCATTCCGTTCTCTTCGTCCAAAAAGTGGAGCGGCGCCTCGTTTGCGCAGGGCTCCTATGTGATGGGCGCAGCGCAATTTGTGCTTTCGGAGCGCGTCTTTGCGCAGGTCGAGAACCGTGTGGCCGAACTTGCCGACACCTGCCGCGTGCTTGTGGTGGCCCGTGTGGACGGCTTTACGCCCGATGGCGATATGGTGGGCGAGGCCGAGCCCGTGGGCTTTGTGACCATTCGCGATGAGATTCGCACCTCGGCCGCCGAGACCATCGGCTACTTTAACGAGCAGGGCGTGACCCTCAACGTGATCAGTGGCGACGACCCGCGTACGGTGTCGTCTATCGCGCGCGTGGTGGGCGTTCCGGGGGCCGATGCCTACGTCGACGCCACGACGCTCGATACGCCGTCCAAGATTGATGCGGCGGTGGACCGCTATCACGTCTTTGGCCGCGTGACGCCGCAGCAAAAGCGTGAACTCGTGCAGGCGCTCAAACGGCGCGACCATACCGTTGCCATGACGGGCGACGGCGTCAACGACGTGCTGGCGCTCAAGGAGGCCGACTGCTCCGTGGCCATGGCCGCCGGTTCCGATGCTGCGCGCAACGTGGCCGAAATCGTGCTGGTCGACAACGATTTTGCCTCGATGCCCGCCGTGGTGGCTGAGGGGCGTCGCTCCATCAACAACCTGCAGCGCTCTGCGGCGCTGTTCTTGACTAAGACGCTGTTCTCGATGGGCCTGGCGGCGCTGTGCATCGCGTTTCCGCCGTATCCCTTCGAGCCGATTCAGATGACACTCATCAACTTCTTCTGCATCGGCGCGCCGGGCTTTGTGCTGGGTTTGGAGCCCAACAACGCCCGCGTGAAGGGTGCGTTTTTGAGCAACGTACTCAAGCGTGCATTGCCGGCGTCGATTGCAGTCATTTTGGCTGCGGCGCTCGATATCTTTGTGGCGCGCGTGTTTGGCTTTAGCCAGCTCACGCTGTCTACGATGTGCCTGCTTACGTCGTGCGCGGCGAGCGTCAGCCTGATCTGGCGCATCTCGCAGCCTCTCACGCCCTTACGTGTTGTGCTCTTTGTGTTTGTAGTCGCCGGCATCCTGGTGGGCGTTATCGGATTCCCGGAGCTGCTATCCATTGCCAACCTGTCGATGGGCCAGATGGTTATCTTGGCTGTCATCGTGGTCTTTACCTGCTCGGTGTTCTTTAAGCTCGCCACGATGATGGATTCGCTCAAGCCGCGTCGTCGTCATGCCGCAACTGGTTTTGGCCGTGGTGTGCGCGTCCACCTGGGTCGCGGTGGCGGCAAGGTGAGCTCGACGGGTTCGACGGCCGAGCGTTTTGCCAAGCGCGTCGCCGCCGACATGGCGCAGCGCCGCGAAGATCGCACCGCTCGCGAGGCCGAGGCCCGTGCACTCGAGGGCGTGGCCCAGGCCCAGCCCAAGAAAAAGAAGAGTACCGGAGCCAAGCGCTCTCGCGTGACCAAGTCCGCCCAAGGCATCAAAGTCTCGATGCCAAGCAAAAAGAAGAAGTAACTACGCGCTCTGGCGATGTTGAATTGGTGCCTTGCTCCTGTGGGGGCGTGGCGATGTTATGCTCTAACCTCGATTGTTTGAATTGCTTCGAAAAGAGGATGCCGTGATCTGCCCGCATTGCCTTAAGACTATCGAGGACGGCGCCTCGTTCTGCCCCTACTGCAACGCCTATGTGGGTCCGGGCGATGGCCCCGAGCACACCGAGTTCGTGTTCTGCGAAGGCTGCGGTGCCCGTCTTTCTCCGCATGATCGTACGTGTCCCAAATGCGGACGCCCTGCTCCGGGTATCCTCTCCGAGGACGCGGCCGCATCCGACCTGGCGGCGGGCCGCACGGCGGGCTTTCCGCGCCTAACGCAAGAGCAGATCGATACCGAGGTGCCGCATGCGCCAGCCTCTGCCGCTGCGGTGCTCTCAGACGCCGCCGATCCTAACGAGACCTGCGTACTGCCGGCTTTCGATAAGGATTTCGGTATCCCCAAGGTCGATATTCCCACGCCCGTTTCCCTGCATGACGAAGCCCAAAAACCCAAGCGCAAGGTGCATCCCGACGAGGACGCCTATCACAGGCACAAGCGTCATATCCCCAAGCCGCTCATTATCATCGCGGTCCTTGCCGTCGTGTGCGGCGGTGCCTATTGGTTCGTGACGACCGATCCCATGGGTGTCATGCCTGGTTTCTATGACCAGTTTGGTCAAGCTGCACAAACCACCTTCCCCACGCGCCAAAAGGGCGAGGCGACTGAGGACGATACCAAGCAGGACGATTCTGCCGAGGTAGTCCAGGAAGAAACCGTGCTCACCGATGATCAGCTCTATACCAGGCTCGACGGTCTGTATCAGACCATCGTGTCCTACGGTGACGAGGACCAGATCGGTGAGGTCATCGATTCCTTTAACAACGGCTATCTCCGAACGCCGCTGTCCACCCGTCAGGAGCTGTCGCAGAGTGCCTACGC
This sequence comes from uncultured Collinsella sp., assembly GCA_900541285.1. Classification (GTDB taxonomy): domain Bacteria; phylum Actinomycetota; class Coriobacteriia; order Coriobacteriales; family Coriobacteriaceae; genus Collinsella. The sequence goes on along the minus strand of UQJA01000025.1, from coordinate 14,436 downwards.
CCTGCGCGACCAGATCAAAAAGACGCAAGATGAGCTCAACAACCTTAAGTATCAGGACGATACGGTCTATGCGGATGACATCGCCCACTTAAAGCAGCTTGCCGAGTGGATGTATGAGCGCGTCGACGTGATCTGCCAGAGCTGGGATATCTCGCTGGCCATTCCCGATGGCGAGTCGATGAGTTCCCACCAAAGCGAGATCCTGGCGCCCATCGCGCAGAGCGGCAACAGCGCGCTCAACCAGTACGACGCCAACGTGGGTTCCTGGAAGCCGCAGCAGCGTTCCTAAAATTAGTTCGCCATAGTCGGCATAACCTACGTGCGCAATTGATGTAAGCGCATGCTTATTGCTACAATTCGTACAAATATGCTTTAAACGCACGAGGAAGGAACCACATGTTTGGTTTTAAGAAAGAGCTCTACACGCCCGAGTATCAGCTTGCCGGCGATGAGTGCGCCGTTATCGAGACGTCGAAGGGTACCATCAAGGTCAAGTTTGACGGCGAGGGCGCTCCCATTCATGTCGCGAACTTCTGCGAGCTTTCCACGATGGGTTTCTATGATGGCCTTAAGTTCCATCGCTATGTGCCCGGCTTTGTCATTCAGGGTGGCGACCCCAATACCCGCGATATGTCCGGCGCCGACGTCGCTGCCGGTCTTGAGGGCCCCGACGGCATGCCCGGTACCGGTGGCCCCGGCTACTGCATCAAGGGCGAGTTTGCCACCAATCCGCGCAACAGCCATGTCGATGGTGCCCTTGCCATGGCACGCTCCATGGACCCCGATTCCGCGGGTTCGCAGTTCTACTTCTGCTTGGGTGCCCAGCATAACCTCGATTCCGGTTACACCGTCTTTGGTACCACGGTCGAGGGTCTCGATGTGATTTCGCAGCTGCGTGCCGGCGACGAGATCGTCCATGTCGAGATCGTTCACGAGTAAAGGGGACTTCCTTGAATAGCCAGCTGATCCAACAGGGCCGCGCCGCTTACCGCGCGGGTGATTTTTCCGCTGCAGCCCAGATGCTTGGGGCGGCAAAGACTCCCGATGAGATTATGGGCGAGGCCGATCACCTTCGTGGCAACGCCTTGATGCACCTGGGCATGTATGCCGAGGCCGCCGAGGCCTATGCCGCCGCCCTCAACGACGGCACCTATGGCAAGCGCGGCGCGCTGCTCACCAACCGCGGCAAGGCGCTCGCCGCCGTGGGCGACTACACGACGGCCGCTCAGGCGTTCTCTGCTGCTACGCAGGATGCATCCTATGCCACGCCGTTCAAGGCCTATCTGGGCCTGGGTAACGCGCTGTTCCAGTCGGGCGACTATGCCAACGCGGGTACTGCCTTCCGTCAGGCTGCCATCGACGGCGCCAATCCGGCTCCTGCCGCCGCACTCGGCGAGCTTGGTCGTTGCTTCATTAAGCTCGGCCGTCCGGCGGATGCCGTGGAGACCTACCGCACGGCTATCGACTTTGCCGGCCCCCGCGACGACACGCGCGCGCTCAACGCCGGCATGGGTCAGGCGCTTTCTGCCGCCGGCCGTCCCTCCGACGCACTCGACGCCTTTAACGCCGCTACTGCCGATGGTATCTACCAGCTCACCTCCGAGCAGGCCGATGAGCTTGCCCGCGTGCACGATTCGCTTGCCGCGCTGTCTGCCCAGACGGCTATGGCCACGGCACCGGCGCCCGCGATGGACGCTCCTGCCGTCGATCCGCTCGATCCTACGGGCGCGACCGGTCAGTTTATGCCCGATCCCTCGGACACCGGCTTCTTTACGCTGTCCGAGTCCGAGATGGTCCAGCAGGACCGTCAGGATCGTAAGCAGGCCAAGGTCCGTCGTCGCCATCGCCACACGGGTCTCAAAGTCTTCATCGTGCTGCTTCTGCTCATTTTGATCGCCGCGGGCGGTCTGGGCTTTGCCTACACGCGCGGCTTTGGCTTCCCGTCTCAGGAATCTGTGGTTACCGATCTGTTCCAGGCTGCCGGCGACGGTGACACCGCAAAGGCCGAGTCTTGCCTGGCCTCGAGCCTGCCCGAGGACGCCAAGTCGATGATCATCTCCTCGATTCCGCAGGGTGCCACCGTGTCCGTCGAGGGCATGGATCAGTCCATGACCGAGACGACCGCCAAGGTTAAGGCGTCGCTGTCCAAGGGTGGCGAGCAGGAGTACACCGTCAAATTCGTGCGCTCCGACAACCATATCGGCTGGGCCGTTTCCTCGCTCGATATGGATTTCTCGGCTGCTGACAACCAGTAGTGACCTTATGGGATTTAGCTTTGCCCGGTGCTTCACCGCAAGTGAGGTGCCGGGCTTGCGCTAGTATCATGAGCTAGTAGTTTTCCAGCAATCATCCAACACATCAGGAGTTGCGTTGTTTTCTTTGATGGATATGTTCTTCGGTAGCTATGCGGGCGATCTTGCCATCGACCTCGGCACCGCAAATACGCTTGTCTCCGTGCGCGGCAAGGGCATCGTCATTCGCGAGCCTTCCGTCGTCGCCATCGACAAGAACGACGAGCGCATCCTGGCGGTCGGCATCGAGGCCAAGCGCATGCTCGGTCGTACGCCCGGCAACATCGTGGCCGTTCGTCCCCTGAAGGACGGCGTCATCGCCGACTTCGATGTTACCGAGGCTATGCTTCGCTACTTTATCGACAAGGCGTCTGAGAAGCGCTATCCGTGGACTCCGCGTCCGCGTGTTGTCGTCTGCGTTCCCTCCGGTGTCACGTCGGTCGAGAAGCGTGCCGTCTTTGAGGCCACGATCCAGGCCGGGGCCCGCCAGGCCTATCTGATCGAGGAGCCCATGGCTGCCGCTATCGGCGCCGACCTGCCCGTCGAGGAACCCACCGGCTCCATGGTCATTGACATCGGTGGCGGTACCACCGAGGTTGCCGTTATCGCCATGGGCGGCATCGTCGTCTCGCAGTCCATCCGTATTGCCGGTGACGAGTTCGATCAGGCCATCCTCACGCACGTTCGCGATGCCTATAACCTGGCCATCGGCGAGCGTACGGCAGAGGACATCAAGATCAAGGTCGGCTCCGCCGTGCCGCTCAAGGACGAGCTCGACGTCGAGGTCAACGGCCGCGACGTGATCACCGGTCTGCCCAAGACTGTGCGCATCGAGAGCGAGGAGATCCGTCGCGCGCTCAACAAGCCGCTCGACGAGATGGCCAAGGCCGTCAAGGACGCCCTCGACGCTACGCCTCCCGATCTTGCCTCTGACCTTATGTACTACGGCATTTTGCTGACCGGTGGTGGCGCTCTGCTACGCGGTCTCGACGTACGCCTGCGCGATGAGACCGGTGTTTCGGTCAACGTCAGCCCCACGGCGCTCGATAACGTCGTTAACGGCTGTGCCCGCGTGCTCGAGGCCAATGCGTTTGATGGTGGCTTCGTCCAGACCAATGCTTAATTTCCAAAAGGTGGATTCCATTTGGCACGATCTTCGGGTTTCTCCACAAATCTGAATACCAAGCGACAATCAACGGGTATGCGCCCGTTGATTGTTTTCAGCCTGATTTCGGTGTTGCTGCTCACGTTTTACATCCGCGAGGGCGAGGCAGGGCCGATTCATGCCGTGCGTTCGGGCGTAACGACGATTACCTCGCCGGTGCGCTTTGTGGGCTCGGCTGTGGCGGCTCCCTTCAATGCGATCGGCAACGTGTTCTCTAACCTAACGGCGTCGCAGGACACGCTCGACGAGCTCAAGAAACAAAACGAGGAGCTGACCTCTAAGGTTGCTGAGCTCTCCGAGGCTCAAAAGACCGCTGAGCGTCTGGAGGGGCTGGTCGGCCTGCAGTCGACCTACAACCTTAAATCGACCGCAGCTCGTATCGTTGGTGCCTCGGGCGATGCCTGGACCTCGACCGTCACGATCGATAAGGGTTCTGCCGACGGCCTTACCATCAACATGCCTGTGACGAGTTCGGCCGGTGTTATCGGCCAGATCATCGAGGTTTCGGCCAAGACGTCGACCGTGCGCCTGATTGGCGACGAGAACTCGGGCGTATCCGCTATGGTGCAGGACACGCGCGCCCAGGGTATGCTGCAGGGGCAGGCTGACGGCACGCTGCGTCTTGAGTACGTGAGCGTCGACTCCGACGTTAAGGTTGGCGACATCATCGTGACCTCGGGCATTGGCGGTGTGTTCCCCAAGGGTCTACCGCTCGGCACCGTCTCGTCGGTCGAGAAATCGGCAAACGACGTGTACTACACCATTGTGGTGCGCGCCCAGACCACGGCCGAGAACAACGAGGAAGTACTGGTCATCACCTCGCTGACCGACGAACAGTCGGCCTCGGATGAGGACGTGAGCACGGCCAACAGCACGCCGCAGGGAACGTCGCGCGACGCTGCGACCAAGACGAAGGACGAGAGCTCGGATGACAGTTCCGACACGTCCGAGACGACCGATTCCGGCTCGAGCGAATAGGGGGCATGTCCATGGATCTACACGAGCAGGGGATGAGCTCCCGCACGTTTGTGATCGCCGCCATCGTGTGCGTGCTGCTGCAGGCAGGCCTGGCACCGCAGATCTCCATTGCGGGCGGTCGCGTCAACTTCATGATTATCCTGGTGTGCCTAAGCGTGTTCTCGGGCGACCCGACCCGTGCCGTCGTGTGCGGTTTTTGCAGCGGCTTGTTTTATGACCTGTCCGCTGCCGTGCCGGTGGGCGTTATGTCGCTCCTGCTGACCGTGGGTTCTTTTGCCCTGGTGCACAGCGCCGTCGGTCAGACGGGCGGTACCCCGAGTGCGCGCGGCGTCACTGTGGGCGCCTTCGCGCTCGTCATTAATGTTATCTACAGCATCATCTTGCTGTTTATGGGTTTGGAGACGAGCTTTGTTGTGGCGATCTTCGGCCATGCGCTGCCGTCCTCGATCCTGACGGGTCTGGTTGCCATTCCGTTTTTGATGTCCGGCGTCGTGCCACAGTCCGGCTATGGATTCTCCGCACGTGGCGGACGCCAGACGGGTATGCGCTTTAAGCCCAAGACCCGCAAGCTCAAATAGGGGAGGCCCGTAGATGTCTTCCCAGTTGACGGTTATTATCGCCGGTATCGTGCTGGTTGTGGCCATCGTGGTCGCGCTGGTCATCATGCGTCGCGGCGATTCCCGTTTTACCTACGATACGCAGCATGGAACGGCCCCGCGCGCCACCGAGGGCGAGGGCAATACCGCGGCGACCGCCTTTAAGGGCCGCTTTTCCATCCTCACCACGGGTGTGGGCGCGATGTTCGCGGCGCTCGCCGTCAAGCTGTGGGGCATGCAGATGGTCTCGTCGGACTATTACGAGAAGCAGGCCAATAGTAATCAGACTCGCACCGTTACCACTCCCGCTGTGCGCGGCCGCATCCTCGACCGCAATGGCGTGGCACTTGTCCAGAACCGTCCCTCACTTGCTGTCGTGGCCTACCGCGACCTTGCCGAGGATGAGGTTCTGGTTCGCCATCTTGCCAACGTGCTTGGAATGCCTTACGTGGCGGTCCTTCGCAATATTCAGGACAATACAGAGGGCGCCCAGAGCCTGCATACCATCGCGACGGACGTCCGTCGCTCCACGGTTGCCTATATTCAGGAGCATGCCGGCGAGTTCCCGGGCGTCAAGATTGCCGAGCGTACCGAGCGCCAGTATCCATATGGCGAGACGGCATGCCATATCTTGGGCTATACCGGCACCATTACCTCCGAGCAGCTCGAGGCCCAGAATAAGAAAACCTCTGGCGATGATGATGCCTCTGCTGGCAAGATTACGTACCAGTCGGGCGATATCGTGGGCCAGGCGGGCGTTGAGAGCTACTACGAAAACCTGCTGCAGGGTATTCGTGGCGAGCAGACCGTCAAGGTCGATGCCTCGGGCAATGTGACCGGTCAGGCCGGTGCCGTGCCCGCGAAGGCCGGCTCCGACATTAAGCTCACGCTCGACCTTAAGATCCAACAGGCCTGTGAGACGGCGCTGGCGAGCGCTATCGAACTTGCCAAGACCACTGGCTACAGCAATGCCGGCAACGGCGCTGTGGTGTGTCTCGATCCCAACAATGGCGAGATCCTGGGCATGGCGAGCCAGCCCAAGTTCGATCCGTCCGTCTTCATCGGCGGCGTCTCAAATGACGTGTGGACCGAGCTCAATGATGACAAGGGTTCGCACCCGCTGCTCAACCGCGCCATTAGCGGACAGTACATGTCGGCCTCGACCATTAAGCCGCTCTCGGCGCTGGCCGGACTTGAGTTTGGAACCTACACTTCAACGCAGACAACCAACTGCACGGGCTATTGGACGGGCCTGGGCAAGGCTTGGGGCAAGCGCTGCTGGCTGACGTCTGGCCACGGCACTATGACGCTGCAGTCGGGTATCGCCAACTCGTGCGACCCCGTCTTCTACGACATGGGTAAGGCATTCTTTTATGACGAGCAACATCCCGAGGGCCTGCAGGAGGTCTTTCGTCGCTGGGGCCTAGGCAAGACCTGCGGTATCGATCTGCCGAGTGAGGGCGCGGGCCGTATTCCCGATGCCGAGTGGAAAGAGTCGTACTTCACCGACGCATCTGCCGAGGACCGCAAGTGGAATGCCGGCGACATGACCAACATTGCCATCGGCCAGGGCGACATCCTGGTGACGCCCCTGCAGATGGCGTGCGCCTATATGGGTCTTGCCAACGGCGGCAAACAGTACGTGCCTCACGTGTTTTTGTCTGCCGTGTCGCGCGATGGCGACGGCGATGCCTATAAGTACAACGGCAAGGGCAAGAAGAAGCGCCTAGAGGCCAAGATCAACAGCGATTCGGATTTGGCTCTTGTTCGCAACGGCATGCACGACGTGATTTACACGGCATCGACGTCCTTGGCGGCGCACTTTGGCACCCTGACGCCGCAGGTATACGGCAAGTCGGGCACGGGCGAGAAAAGCGGCGAGGACGAATACGCGTGGTTCTGCGCCTATGCACCGGCCGATGATCCTAAGTATGTCATCGCTACTGTCCTGGAGCAGGGCGGCGGTGGCTCAGATACCGCGATGCATGTCGTGCGCGACGTGCTCGGCGTGATTTATGACGAGCCCGATACCTCTTCGGCCTCGGGCGATTCTTCGGTTCGATAGGAGGTTGCGATGGTTTTTTCTCCGGCGGATCTGTTCCGTTCAACCAAGACTGGCTCTCGCAGCAGCCTGGACCGCGTCAACAAGCAACTTTCGGCCTCGCGCGGCACGTTTCGCCAAAAGGTGCATATCGGTGTGCTCGTGGCTACTGTGGCGCTCGTCGCCTACGGTGCCATCATTATCTGGTCGGCTTCGCAGTTTAAGGCCGATGCTTCGTTTTCGCGCCATTTGCTGGGAATTGGCATCGGCACGGTGCTGGCGGTGCTGGTCTGGCGCTCCGACCTGCGCGGTATTTCCAATTTCTCGACGGCGTTGCTCGTCATCGACCTGATCGTGATCCTCTCGCCCAAGATTCCGGGTCTGTCCTATACGGGCGGTCTGGGCATGACGGGCTGGATCAAGATTCCCGGTATCGGCTTGACATTCCAACCGGTTGAGCTTGCCAAGCTCATCACCATCTTCTTTATTGCTACGCTTGGCTCGCAGTATAACGGCCGCATCGATACCGTTCGCGACTATGTCAAGCTCTGCGGCATGCTGTCCATTCCGTTTTTGGCCGTCGTTGCCATGGGCGACCTGGGCTCGGGCCTAGTCGTGCTGGTTTCGGGCGCCATCGTCATTTGTATGAGCGGTGCACGTCGCGAATGGGTGCTGTCGACCTTGGCCCTGCTCGTGGGCCTGGTGGCCCTCGTCCTGGCGCTCGATTCAGTCTTTGATTCGTTGCTCGGCCACGATGTGCTCATCAAGCAGTATCAGATGAACCGTCTGACGGTCTTTATCGACCCCGATAATGCCGATTCGGACGATGCCTACAACCTGCAGCAGTCGCTTATCGCCGTTGGCTCGGGCGGCTTCTTCGGTAAGGGCTTGGGCCATGCGACGCAGTCGGCCGGCGGCTTTCTGCCTGAGTTCCACACCGACTTCGTCTTCGCCTTCCTGTCCGAGACCTTTGGCTTTTGCGGTTCCTTTTTGCTCCTGTGCCTCTACGTGCTGCTGATCTTTTCGACGATTCGCGTGGCCTTTAAGTGTGAGTCACTGTTTTTGCGTCTTTCGTGTGTGGGCATCGTTGGCATGTGGGCGTTCCAGACCTTCGAAAACATCGGCATGTGCATCGGCATGATGCCGATTACCGGTATTCCGCTACCGTTTATTAGCTTCGGTTCGTCCTCGATGATGATTCAGCTGCTGACGGTGGGTATCGTACAATCCATATGGCGGCATCGTTCGGGCGCCGCGTAATTGCTGGAGGGGCTTGCTATGAAAATTCCCGTAGATAAGCTGACCCGCGCTTTTAAGATGGGCGCGTCCGTTAAGAAGGATTCCGATACGCCGGTGCGCGTCTCGGTCTATCTGGATTCGTCCGCCTCGCGCTTTCTGGCCGAGACGGTGCGTGACGCCTTTGTGCCGCAGACGACCTCGGGCATTGTGCGCGTCGAGCGTCTGGGGGAGGAGCGAATTGCTCCAAAGACCGATACCGATGTGGTGCTGGTGCTCTCGTGTGGCTCCGACCGCTTGGAGAGTGCCGTGCAGGAGCTCGTGATCGCCGGCGCGCCCGTGTGCGTGCTTGCCGAGTCTGCTGTGGAGGTGCCGTTTATCGAGGAGTCTACGCCCATGCTCGGCGTGGTGGCGGCAACCGATAAGACGTATCTGCTCGAGACGCTTGCCCGCTGGATTCTCGATCGCACCGACAAGGAAACGGCTTTTGCGGCGAACTTTGCCTTCATGCGCATCGCGGCGGCCAACCGCATCATCACCTCGTGCGCACTCACCAATATGGCGACCGGTGCGCTGGTGTTTTTGCCGGGCGCCGATTATCCCGTTATGGCGCTGGCGCAGGTGGGCATGCTCTTTGAGCTCGCTGCCGTTTTTGGACGCGGCATTAAGCCTGAGCGCGGCTACGAGGTCGCGGGCGTGCTTGCCGGCGGTCTTGTGATCCGCGCGGTCACCCGCGCGCTCGTCAAGCAGACGCCGCATATTGGGTTTGCCGTCAAGGCGCTCACTGCTGCCGCGGGCACCTACGGCATGGGCCGTGCGCTCGTTTCGCTCTACGAGCGCGATGTCGACTACAGCCGTGCTAACGAGGTGGTCGCTGCCACGTTCTCCCGCGTTCGCGATCTGGTGACCACGGTCGCGGGCGCTACCCGTCCTATGGCGTCCTACCAGGACGCATCAGATCTCGCTGCTTAGGGGTTTTCCGTTGCGCGTTCCGTACCAAGATTGTTTTCATTTAATTGAGCCGCTGCTCGCCAAGGTCGAGAAGCCGAGCCGCTATATCGATCACGAGTGGGGCACGCTTTCCAAGGCCGATGCCGACTACCGTTGCTGCCTGATCTATCCGGATGTGTACGAGGTCGGTCTGCCCAACCAGGGTATCGCCATCCTCTACAACATCCTTAACCAGGCCGAGGGCATCTCCTGCGAGCGCGGCTATGTGCCGTGGCCCGATATGGGTGACGCCATGCGCGAGGCGGGCATTCCGCTGCTGTCGCTCGAGGGTGCAGCGCCGGTCGCTTCGTTTGATATCGTCGGCCTGCATGTGCCGCACGAGATGGCGGTGACGAACTTCCTCGAGGCTCTCGACCTCGCTGGCATTCCGCTGTTGGCGGCCGACCGAGGTGAAGACGACCCCATTATCATCGCCGGCGGTCCCTCGGTGTACAACCCCGAGCCGTACGCGGCCTTCTTCGATGCCATCCTCATCGGCGAGGGCGAGGAATCGCTGCTCGAGACCTGCCAGTTGCATCGCCGTCTGCGTGACGAAGGAGTCCCGCGCGCGCAGATTGTCGAGCAGCTTGCATCCATTGCCGGCAACTACGTGCCGTCGCTCTACGAGGTGCGTCACGACGAGCCCTGCTCGCCGCATGGCTACACCGTGCCGCGTGAGGGCAAGGATGCGCCGACGGTGGTCTTCAAGCGCGTCGTCGAGGATTTCGGCGCCACGAATCCGTTGTCGCAGTCGTGCGTGCCCTATGCGCAGCTGGTCCACGACCGCCTGTCTATCGAGATCCTGCGCGGCTGCGCCCGCGGCTGTCGTTTTTGCCAGGCCGGCATGACGTATCGCCCGGTGCGCGAGCGCTCGGCCGACCAGATCGTCTCGTCGGTGATTCAGGGTCTGGAAAAGACCGGCTATGACGAGGTGTCGCTGACCTCGCTCTCCACGACCGACCACTCCTGCATTCGCGACGTGCTCGGCAGGCTCAACCGTCGCCTGGAGGATACGGGTATTCGCGTGTCTATTCCGTCGCAGCGCTTGGATTCGTTTGGCGTGGATATGGCCGAGTCGGTCGCCGGCGAAAAGAAGGGCGGCCTGACGTTCGCGCCCGAGGCCGGCAGCCAGCGCATGCGCGACATCATTAACAAGAACGTGACCGAGGAGGACCTGGACCGTGCGGCCAAGGCGGCCTTCGAGGCCGGCTGGAACCGCATGAAGCTCTACTTTATGATGGGCCTTCCCGGCGAGCGCGACGAGGACATCGTGGCCATCGCCAATCTGGCCGATCACGTGCTGGAGCTCGGTCGTTCCGTGGTGCCCAAGGCTCGTCGCGGCTCGATCTCGGTGTCCATCTCGGTTTCGGTCTTTATCCCCAAGGCTGCCACGCCGTTCCAGTGGTGCCCGCAGCTCGACTACGACGACGTCAAGCGTCGCCAGAAGCTGCTCATCACGAGCGTTCGCAACCGTGCCGTCCGCGTGCATTACCACGATGCCGAGACCTCGCTCATCGAGGCCGCGCTGTCCCGCGCCGGTCGTGACATGACGCCCGTCATCATCGACGCTTGGCGCTCGGGCTCTCGCTTTGACGCCTGGGTAGAGCATTTCTCGCTCGATAACTGGAAGGAAGCTGCTGCCAAAAACGGCATCGACCTCAATGAGCTCGTGCACCTGCCCTACGAGTTGGACTGGCGCCTGCCGTGGGAGCATGTGAGCCCCGGCTGTACGCGCGGCTTCCTCGAGCGCGAGTACCGTCGCTCGCTCGAGGGCGTCACGACTCCCGACTGCACCCGCACGTCGTGCACCGGCTGCGGGATCTGCCCCACGCTCCACGCCAAGAATGTATTGATGGGTGATCGCGCATGAGTGAGCGCCTGACCGACAACCCCACGCTCTTTAGACTTCGTGTTCGCTATGGCAAGCGCGATCGCCTTAAGTACTTGGGCCATCTCGAAGTGATCCATACCATTGAGCGCATCGTGCGCCGTGCGGGACTTCCCTATGCCGTCACGCAGGGCTTCTCTCCGCACATGCGCGTGGGCTTCTCTTCGGCGCTACCGGTGGGTACGTCGTCGACCTGCGAGTGGTATGACCTGTTTATGACCGAGTTCGTGGCGCTCGACGAGGCGTTTGGGCGCCTGGCTGCGGCGTCTCCGGCCGATCTGGCGCCCATCGAGGCGGCGTACATCGACGTGCGCACGCCGGCGTTGACGGCGCAGCTCACGCGCCTGTCGTATCGCATCGACCTGCATCTGGACCCCGAGGCGCCCGTAAGCGCCGACGAGGTGCGTCGTGCGATCGACACGCTGCGCGCGGACCATGGCATCGACTACGCGCGTGGCAAAAAGAGCAAGCGCTTGGATTTGGATCACACACTCGTGGGCTATGAGCTCACGGCGGGGGAGCGCCCGGATCATTTGGTGCTCATGCTCGACACCCATGCCGACAACGAGGGCTCCATGCGTCCGGAAATTTTGCTTTCCGCTGCTGATGTTTTGTTGCAGGGCTTGACCCCGGGCGTGGATGCACCTATTGTTTCCACCGGTATGCAAGACCTCGTGACCATCTGCTCCTACGATGTCGAGCGTCAGAATCAAGCATGCGAGGACGACGAGGGCCGACTCGTCAGCCCCATACCTGTGCGAACTTGTGGATTTGCTCCACATACTCGTTGACGGGGGTATTTTCGCCTGCTACTATATTCGGCTGTTGCACTAACTGATGCATGAAGGGCAAGTAAACATGTACGCAATCGTTAACACGGGCGGCAAGCAGTACAAGGTCGCCACCGACGATGTCATCACCGTCGAGAAGATCGAGGGCAATGAGGGCGACAAGGTCACCCTGCCGGTTATCTTCCTCAACGATGGTAAGAAGATCGTCACCGATCCCGACAAGCTGGCCAAGGCCAAGGTTACCGCTCAGATCGTTGAGCAGTTCAAGGGCGAGAAGCAGCTGGTCTTCAAGTTCCACAAGCGCAAGCGCTATCGTCGTCTGAAGGGTCACCGTCAGCAGCTCACCAAGCTGAAGATCGTGAAGGTTCAGGCTACCTCCCGCGCCAAGAAGGCTGTCAAGGCAGAGGCTGAGGCTGTTGCCGAGGCTCCCGTCGCCGAGTAGATTACACTCGTAACGAAAGAGTAGGTATACACAATGGCACACAAAAAAGGACTCGGTTCCTCCCGTAATGGCCGTGACTCCCGCGGTCAGCGCCTTGGCACGAAGCGCTATGCCGGCCAGACGGTAACCACGGGCACGATTCTCGTCCGTCAGCACGGCACGCACATCCACCCGGGTGAGAACGTTGGCCGTGGCAAGGACGACACGCTGTTCGCGCTGGTCGACGGTACCGTTGAGTTCCACAAGGGTATCAAGCACAGGGTCAGCGTACGCCCGCTCGCGAACGCGTAATTCACCCTTCATAGAGCACATATGTGGGAGGCACTTGAGTTTTAGGATTCAAGGGTCTCCCTCTTTTTGTAGGAGGCGATTCTGTTGTCACAGTTCACCGATATCAGCCGCATTAACGTGTGCGGCGGCGACGGCGGAGCCGGATGCATGTCGTTTAGGCGCGAGGCATTTGTCCCCAAGGGCGGCCCCGATGGCGGCGACGGCGGTCGTGGCGGCAATGTCGTCATCCAGGCCGATGCTCAGCTGTCTTCGCTGATCGATTACCGCTTTAAGCATCACTTCCGCGCCGAGCGCGGCACGCACGGGCAGGGTGCCCGTCGTAACGGTAAGAGCGGCGAGGACCTGATTCTCAAGGTTCCTATGGGTACCGTGGTGCGCGAGCTCGACCCCGAGACGCAGACCCCGATGTTCGAGATTGCCGATCTGGTGCACGATGGCGAGCGCGTTGTCGTGGCGCCCGGCGGTGCCGGTGGCCTGGGCAACACGCACTTTGTGACGTCGGTGCGCCGCGCGCCCGCGTTTGCTCAGCTGGGCGAACCGGCCGAGGAGCACTGGATTGAGCTCGAGATGAAGCTTATGGCCGATGCCGCGCTCGTGGGCTTCCCCTCGGTAGGCAAGTCCTCACTCATCGCGCGCATGAGTGCCGCCCGTCCCAAGATTGCCGACTACCCGTTTACCACGCTCGTGCCGAACCTCGGCATGGTGCGTGCCGGCGAATATTCTTACGTCGTTGCCGACGTCCCCGGTCTCATCGAGGGCGCGAGCGAGGGCAAGGGCTTGGGTCACCAGTTCCTGCGCCACATTGAGCGTACGGCCCTGATCATGCACGTCGTCGACATGACGGGTGGTTTTGAGGATCGCGATCCGGTTGAGGACTACCGCATCATCAACCGTGAGCTCGAGCAGTATGGTGCCGAGCTTTCGGAGCGTCCGCAGATCGTCGTTGCCAACAAGTGCGACGCGCCGGGCACGGCCGACAAGATTGCCGACCTCAAGCGCGCAGCGCTCGACGATGGACATATGTTCTTTGCCGTGTCTGCTGTGACGGGCGCCGGCCTCAACACGCTGATGCTTGCCGTGGGCGAGCAGGTGGCTAAGCTGCGCGCCGAGTTGGCTGTCTCGGATGAGCCGGTCGTTCTGCGCGACGATGAGTGGGAGCGCCGCCGCCTGCAGCGTGAGAAGCGTTTCCGCATTGTCCAGGAAGAGCCCGGTGCCTTCCGCGTGGTCGGTCGTGTCATCGAGCGCATGGTCATCCAGACCGACTGGGAAAATGAGGAGGCCGTCATTTACCTGCAGCATAAGTTTGCGCGTATGGGTGTTGACGACGCGCTCGAGAAGGCCGGTTGCCGTGCGGGCGACGAGGTCCGCATTTGCCAGCGCGCCTTCGACTTTGAGGGCGCCGAGGACTTCTCGGAGTACGAGGAACTCGAGGATGCTGGCGAGGACTTTGCCGTTGAAGCCGTTGACGTGGCCGATGCTGCGGATGAGGGCGTCGAGGTTGTCGATGCGGCGGATGCCGCGGGCGATACCGAGACCTCGGAGGGCGAGTAAGCCATGTCGCTGCGCGGTGGAATCGGTCTGCCCGAGCTTCCTCTAGAGGACGGGCAGGAGTTTAGGCTCGGCATTATGGGTGGCACCTTTGATCCCATCCATTACGGGCACCTGGTGACCGCCGAGCAGGCGCGCGAGTCGCTCGATTTGGACGCTGTGCTCTTTATGCCGGCGGG
>UQJA01000024.1 GCA_900541285.1 uncultured Collinsella sp. | reverse complement strand
CGGCGGGGTGCGGGCGCTCCATGATGGCGTGCCTGCCGTTCTTCGCCTTGACGGGCTTGTAGCCGACGGGGTCGAGCACCTTCACGGACTTGCCCTTGCTCATGGCATCCTCCGCGGCCTTCGCCACGGCGTGCCAGTAGCACAGCAGCGCGAGGTTCGGCGCGTCCTCGTCGGAGAAGCGCCCCGATGCGGTGACGCTCGCCCAGATCTGCGATTGATAGTCGTCGGATGCGACCGATTCCGGCATCTCCGGCATCCCGGCCTCCTTTCTCGTGCCCGCATTGTGCGATGCGGGTGAGATTCGCGGCCTACCCCCGCCCTGGGGTCATGGGGCGGGGGGAAATCGGCACTGGCAGCGATGGGTGTCCGTGCACCCCCGGGGAGGGGCGATGCCCCCGCCATCGGCGGCTCAGCGCCCCAGAAAAGCAGTGAGGCACAGCCGAGCAAACGACCGCGCCTCCAGTTAGCCCTACGGCTCTCTTTATTCAGTTGTCCCTAACGCTTAGAACAGCCGCGTGCGCCTTATCTCGACGGGCCTCGCGTCGCCCGGCATGTGCTTGCCCTTCCTCTGGTTGCAGATGCGATGCGCCGCGTCGAGGTTCGCGTAGTCCAGCACCGCGCCGCCCCTCGCCCTCGGCACCACGTGGTCGGCCTCGAAGCTCCAAGGCGTGCCGGGCGGCAGGCTGTAGTCTATGGGCTGTCCGCATATGTGGCACGGCCTGCCCTCGGCGCGGAGCCTCGCCTTGAGCTTGCGCTCGGCGTTGCCGTTGGAGCTCCACGTCATGCCAGGCGCCTCCTCGCGAGGTAGTCCTTCTTCACCGACAGGGTCGGGGTCTCGTCGGTGCTTCCTATCTTGATGGTGACCGTTAAGGGCGGCAGCACGAACCTCTCGTCGATGTCCCCCGCCACGTCGTCCGCCATGGACTCCAGCGGGGCCGCGGCGTCGCGGAGCTGTTGCGCAACCCTCTCGCCGGCACTCATGCGACCATCCCCGCCAGGACCTGCCAGCACCACACGACGGCGGCGACGCAAAGCAGAACGAGCGCGGCCATGATGAGGCACCCGATGAGCTTGCCTATAAGCCTTCCGATCTTTTCCATTCCATTCCTCCAACCACCCGCACGCCATGCGCGCGAGAACGGTCGGTACCACGGCGAGTGCCCACGCGGACCTCGCCACCGGCGGCATCAGCCACAGAACATGCCGCACGCCGCCTCCTGCATGTCCCTCATGTGGTTCGCTATCCATGGGAGCGCCCAGTAGGCGACGTCGCTCGGCTCCGCGTCCGCCCCGTCGAACTTCTCCCGGAAGGCGTCGTCGAACTCTATCTCGCAGATGCCGTAGTCGCAGCAGCACTCGTACATCTTGGTGCACTCGGCGCAAGTGGGCTTGCCCTCGCCGAAGTGCCTGTCGATTGCCGCGTCGGTGCATCCGTCCGGGAGGTTGTAGCCTGGCTCACAGCTTGCCCCCAAGGCGGATCACCTTCTCGCGGTACACCTCGTACCGTTCGATGAACCTGTGCGGGTTCTCCGCGATGATGTTGAGAACCTCAACGAGCGCCATCTTTCCCAAGGGGCGCTCGCCGTCCGTGAGCTCGCTGTCCGGCACGTCGATGATGTGGCGCTCAATGATCTCGAATTTCATTTTGTCTCCTGACTTGCAAGTGCTTTGGGCCTCACGATGTCGCGCGGGTCTTCGCCCATCGCGGCCGCGAGGTTCAGCAGCATGTTCATCTTCACGTTCCGCCCCTGGCTGATGGCGTGGCTCAGGCTGCTCATGTCCACGCCCGCGGCACGCGCCAGCTGCTTCAGAGGCATGTGGTAGTCGGCCCGCCAGCGCGCTATCTTCTCGGCGTCCAGGACGTACTCGGTCGCCATCGCGTCACGCCCTCTCGAATCGGTTTTGGTCGAGCCACCAGCTCGGGCACTGCTCGAGGCCCTTCCACACGCGGTAGTGCATCCAGTCCTTCTGGCGGTCGGCGTTGGCGCACCCGTTGAAGCGGTAGTACAGGCATGTCGTGCAGTCCTCGGGCACGTCCTTCTTTTCGATTACGAGCATCTCTACATCCCCTTCCTGCTATTGCGCTTGGCATTCATCGAGATCGCCACCCCGCAGCTATGGCAGTAGTTCGGCACGCCGTACTCGCCGATTTCCGCACCGCATTGAGGACAAAACACGTAGCCCTCCATTGCGTTTGGTATGACGGGTCTATATATCGGACGGTCGATTAGGTCGGCAAGCACATCCACGTCGTATGCATCGGAGTAACCTGGAATATCGGTGCACCCGACTTCAAGAACGCCCAAGATTTCTGAATCTAGAACCCCGCTGTTATGGCATCCATCGGTGAGCCTGCGCAGCTCATCGGCTACCTCGCGGCGCTGTTCGTCGCTAGCCATCGAGGACCACCGCCCCGCAGACCGGGCATGAGTACCAGTCGACTGGGAACGCCTCGGAGGTCACGACGAGCACACCGTCCGGCCTGTCGCCGGGCACCAGCACGCGGCACCCGCACTCTGAGCACTTGAATGATTCCTTGGTGTAGTCGGCGACGTTGTGACATGTCGGACGGTCGATTAGGTCTGCAAGGGCCGCGTACGTCTCGTTCTCAACCTCGTGAATGGACTTGCCGTCCACCTCGACGCCGATTGAGTTTGCAATCACGTCGAGTGAATCAACGTGGCGGTATGCCCCGGTCGATGCTTCGCGCAACTCAGCCACCGCTCGCTTACGCTCCTCGTCGTTAATCATCGTCTCCCCCTTCCGGGTCAATGAGATCAGCGAGCTTATCGAGGACAACATCGAAGTCATGGTAGTCCTCGAAGCCGACCACCACCTCGGCAAGCTCGTCGAAGAACTGCTCCTTGTACTGGATGGAGTGGCCGATGGTCAGGTGTCGCAGGTTCTCAGCCATCTCGCGTCGCTCTTCGCTAGTGAATGTCATCGAAACCAGCTCCAAACATACAGTCGTAGTCGCACTCCCAGGTCTCTCCGTCGCGGCTCATGGTCGCCCCGTACCTCGGAGTACCGCCGGTATCGTCGCCCCAGAAGTGGAAGTGCCATCCAAGGAAGTCGAACTCCTCGTCGTACTCGTCTGCGGCGTACCTCGTGTCGCCGTACTCCTCGTAACCGTCCCACCCGAACTTGCGGGAAAGGTCATCGAACGTGTATATGGTCGGCTTGTCCTCGCCGTCCTCCCACTCGTAGACCTCCGGCCAACCCTGCTTGTAGCACCCGACGCGGACATTGCCGTCGCCCATGACTCCATGGTGCGAGAACTCGAACCACTCGAATCCGTCATGGTGCTTCATGATGTTCGCGTACACGCGGAGTCCAGTAGGCAGGGAACCCTCGTCGGTGTCGTATACGCCTACGTCCTCCTTATCGGTTCTGCGCTCGCCGTTTAGGTACACGAATGCGCCGTAGTCGCTGTATGCCATGGCTATACCTCCTTCGCCGCCGCCTCGCGGCGCTTTTCATCGGTAATCATTCGTCCACCTTGGATATGGCCAGCGCCACGTATTTCTGGGCAAGGCCCTCGAAGTCGTCGAGGATGTAGTCGATTCGGTAGACTTCACCGTTGAGCGGATGCCTGGCTGCTTCCCCGACGGCGTAGCCTTCGTTCGTGACAACGTCGAATACGATCTCATCGCCGACCTTGTAACCCCGGTCGTTCTTGCGAATCTCGAACGTCTTGGTGCCGTTCAGGACGGCGTCGGCGTATTGCTCTTGAATCTTGAGCCTATGCGTCGCCATCAGGCCTCACCCCTCAGCTTGCGGATGCGGGATACGATGTCCTCAATCACTTTCGGAGAGCAACCAGTTGTTATATTGCTGAGAGAACAACTTTGACAGGTTCCATCCTTGCTGAAGTACGTGCAAGAGGTGCCTTCTGCGACGCATTTGTCCAAGTCCTCTTCCAGCTTCTCCCAGCTGTCGGGTTCGGTGAGGTACATGAGCTCGGCGTCGAGTTTCCTGCCCGCGTCCGTGACTGCGCGCCAGCAGTTCCCCCACTCTTTCTCGAGGTCGGAATCGACCGTGTACACCCAGTACACGATGTTTCGGGCCGTGCCGCCGCTGCCGTACAGCACCTTGGTATCTAGCGGAATCTCTCGACCGTCGGCATCCTTTGGCAGTTGAATCATCATTCCTCCTTATCTGGCGTCATACGCCCTCCATCCCGATCTGCTCGCACCACTGGTTGGCCATCGCCTTTGCGATGCCCGGGAACGTGCGGCTGCGAACCTTGGCGCGTTCGTGTGGCGGCAGATGCCAGGCGTCCGCGTACCATGCCGGCATGGAGTTGCCTGACTTGAAGACCTTGCGCGGCTCAGGCTCGACCTCATCAGTCGGCTTGAGCGGCTCGAGCCCCTTCAGCCACAGGCACGTCTTCTTTTCGAACGGGTCGCCGAACATGTACGGCTGCACGATTTGGTCCGGTTTGCGCCATCTTGTGCTCATGCAGCCGACGGGGTTCTCGATTGCGACGTGCGGCGCATCGCACTTGGCGAACGCCATGAAGAACTCGACGGCGGCCTCACGGTTAGCCTTGCGCTCGCGCGCTCTGTCGCCGTACTTCCCCTCGTCGAACCAGCGGTTGCCGGTGACGGTGAGATACGTGCATGGCGGGTGCGCGATCACCAGGTCCCACCTGAGCTTGAGCATCTGGAGAGCGTCGACGTTGAGGTGCATGAGGTCGTGACCCCCCCCCCGCTTCCTCAAGGTCGCAGCTGTAAGCCTCGTGCCCCATCTTCCGGAACTCAAGCGCCACGCGCTGCGACTCCTCGCAGGCGATAAGAACTCGCATCTACGCCACCCTCTTCCTGACGACGGCCACGTCGTACATGCCCTCGAGGTAGCCGACGGCCCTCGCCGCGGCCATGTCTTGCTCGCGCCCGAGCTCATCCCATCCGCTCATCGCGCCTCCCAGTAGTTGCATACGGCCTCCGCCTGCGTCCTGTGAACGAAATCCGGGCGCCGCTCGCACTCGTACTCCGTGCGCTCCACGCCGTGGACGGTGCGCAGCACCGTCGCGCAGCAGTGCAAGCAGTTCTCGCAGCGCTCCTCCCGGAGCCCGTCCGCATAGATGTCCGGCCTCTCGACTCCCGTCATCTGCATCCCCTCTTCCCGTACCTTCCATCGTTTACCATGTTCCTGACGTGGCGCCGCATGTCCCGCGCCGCCTGGTCTCCCTCGGGCGGCAGCTTCCGACCGCTCGCGCACTCGACGCAGTGGACGCGCCAGCCGCCGCGGTAGCGCTCGAAGTGCCCGAACCCGGGAGGCGTCCACCTGCCGCACTCGCGGCAGTAGCCGCCGTAGACGTTCCTAGCCATTCCCCTGCTCCTTCCTGTACTTGCCGCCCATCACCGGCACCTCCCGATGCTCTTCAGGTACAGGTTGTTGCGGCGCGAGCGGGCGAGTGCGCGACGGCGGCGGCGCCGCCACTTCGGGTCGAGCGCCTTCGCGAGCTTCCTCATGAGCCGGCGGGCGTCTCTGAACACGCGGGAGATGCTCTCCCACAGCATCTCGGCGACGGCCTTCGCGGCATCGCCGATTACCTCCAGCAACCGCGTCGCCGCCCAGCTAAGCGTCCCAGGGTATGGCGTCTCGGACGTCTCGCCGGTCTTCTTCTCGTCGGTCATCGGTATTCCTTTCATTCGGTTCCTATTCGCGTTCATAGACATCGCCGGCCATGGATTCCGCGAGCGCGCGCATGTCGGTCACCTCGGCGCACTCCGCGCCGAAGAACATGCCCAGCTCGCCCCTCTTGTGCCTGTCGCACCGGTAGGCGCGGCAGATCTCCGGCCTCGCGGCGTAGACCGCGCACTCGCGCCCGTCCGTCAGATACGGGCACAGCAGGTCGTACTCCGCCCTGGGCTCGGCGGGCTCGATTCCGTTCCGGCGCACGTACATCTCGAGGCGCACCCGGTCGAACGGGCTCACGGGCAGGAACCGCGAGCAGCACTCGCCGCAGCCCCTGCAGTCGCCCGTGTACAGGTCGGTCACGTCGTCGCTCTGGAGCCCGGCGTGGATGGCCGCGGCGATGGCCTTCTCGTCATTCATCGGCCAACCCCGCCGCTCTTGTGGGGGACCGCGGGCCCCGACCGACAGATTTGGCCACCTTCTTGTCGTAGATCCTCTTGAGGTCCCGGCGCATGAACCGGGTGAACTCCTCCTCGCCGACGTCGTCCGCCAGCGCCACATATCGCATCGCATCGTGGCACCATTCGTCGAAGCCGAGCAGCCTTCCGCTGAACGCGCTCTTGACGTCCGTGACCTCGGCGTAGGTGAAGCGGGTCAGCATCTCCTCGCGCATGACCTCGTCGGCCAGTTCCTCAATGGGCGTCTTGGGCCGGTTGATGATCTGTCGGTAGCCGTTGGCCCTCTTGGTCATGGCGTCGAGCTGCTTGGCCAGCTTGTTGTTCTCGGCCACGAGGCGCTCGTTGCGGCGCTGCTCGCAGTCAAGCTCGGCGAGCACGTACTGCTCGCAGTTGGTGATCTCCATCGTCATCTCACCTCTCGGATGATCTCGTTTCCGTATCGGTCGGTGATGGCCCAGTAGCCGAACATGTAGAGGTCGGGGCTGTGCGGCTGGTACTCCCTGAGCAGCGTGCCGGACCACCATGCCGCCTCGGCCGCCCCGGTGCGCCATACCCACTCGGCCCTGAGGCCGCCGTCATGGAACTTCCCGTGGCACCCGGTCGTGCCGGAGCCGCACAGGGCGAACAGCGGGCTGCGCAGCTCCCACACCCCGTTCGGCGTGACGAGCCTGAACGTCTTACCCCACGACCTGCGGGCGACGTGGTGGCAGTTGGAGGCGCGCCTGCCGCACACCGCGCACCGGGCCTGCATCGGCTCGTATGCCGTGCCGTGCGTGTACCTCGCCCCGAGGTGGGGCTTGCCGTACAGCTCCGCGCGCTCCTTCGGCCATCCCCTCAGCAGGCCCGCGTCGAGGATCATGAGAGCCTCCTCTCGCACGCGGCGCGGGCGGCCAGCAGCCTCTGCGCGTCCTGGTACAGCCCGAACCGGTCCCTGCTCGCGGTCGTGCCCCGCGGGGCCTCGACCTTGCCCGGGTCGATGCCCGGGTGCTCGGACGCCCACCTTCGCTCCTGCTCGGCCAGTGCCTCCTCGGGCGTCCTGGTCGGCCTGAACGTCGCGGCCTCGACCTCCGAGGCGGTGGGCTTGCCCCTCGCCCGGTCGTCGGCGTCGATGCGCTTCTGGCGCCTTGACCAGTCGAGCGCCAGGGCGCCCCAGTTGCTCACCGGCTGGCCGTTGCTCTTGACCCAGCCCTGAGACTCGAAAAAGGCCCA
The DNA here is from genome assembly GCA_900541285.1 of uncultured Collinsella sp. Lineage (GTDB taxonomy): Bacteria > Actinomycetota > Coriobacteriia > Coriobacteriales > Coriobacteriaceae > Collinsella. The sequence continues at coordinate 11,312 of UQJA01000024.1, read as the reverse complement.
GAAGGCGTCCGGGTCGCCGTTCAGGCAGTTGGCGCCGAAATACCCGCGGGCCTCCTCAAGCGACGGCGGCTCGAACTCGGGCGGCGCGGCGGGGGCATCGCCCCCATCACAGGCCAGTTCAGTACAATCCAGTTCAGTACAGGACAGGTTAGGGTAGGTTAGGTTAGGGTTTTCGTTTTCGGAAACCTGCGTTTCCGGTTTGTCGGAAACTGGTTTCACGTTTGGAAAACCTAGGTTTTCGTTTTCGGAAACCTGCGTTTCGGGTTTGTCGGCAGCCGGTTTCTTGCGCGGGCGGCCGCCCTTGCCGCCCCTGCCGCGCGCATCCTTGGAGTTGTCGATGGCGTTCTTCATTGCCTTGAAGACGCGGCGGAGGTGCCTCGGGAGGTCGGCCTCGACGCCGTGCAGCCCGTACATCATGATCGCGTCGGCGAGCACCGCGCGGTCGCGCAGGTCCTCGGGGTCGCTCGCGTCGAAGTCGTCGTAGACCTCGGCGAAGCTATCGAACACGGTGAACGCCATCAGACCCACCCCCATAGAAGCGAAGAGAAGAACAGGAAACCCGCGGAGAAGGAGGCGGCGAACAGGACCGCCTCCCAGTGGTCGCGGATGATGTCGGGTACGCGCCCCATCAGAACGGGATGTCCTCGTCGTACACGTCCAGCTGCTGCTGGGCGGGCGCGGGCTGCGGCGCGGCCTGCGGGGCCTGCTGGGGCCGCTGCGGGACCTGCTGGTAGGCCTGCTGGGCGTTCCACTGCGGCGCGGGCTGCTGGGGCGCTGGCTGCGGTGCATATGCCCGCGGTGCCTGCTGGGGCGCGCACTGCTGCTGGTATCCCTGCGGCGCGTACTGTTGCGGGGCCTGCTGCCCGTTGGGGTTCTGGCTCATGAGGACGACCTCGTCGGGGATGATCTCGACCTTCGAGCGCCTGCCGCCCCCGTTCTTGTCCTCCCAGGAGCTGTAGCGCAGCTTCCCCTCGATGGCGACCTTCATGCCCTTGCGCAGGATGCGCGAGAGCGCCTCGGCGCGGTTGCCGAACATGGTGCAGTCGATGAAGTTGGGGTAGTCCTCCCACTCCCCCGTCTGCTGGTTGCGGCGGCGGTCGTTGACCGCGACGCCGAAGCCCAGCACCTGCGTGCCGCCCGGCGTGACGCGCAGCTCGGGGTCTCGGGTCAGATTGCCCGACACGACCACTCTGTTGATGCTCATCTGTATGTCTCCTCTCCGCCGCTCGTCCATGTCCTCTGGATGTCGGCGTCCACTGTCTTTATTCGCAGCTTCAGCGCCATGATCGCCTCGCTCGATGCCTTGTAGAGGGCTTCGGCGCAGTCGCGCAGCTGCTTCTTCTCGGCTATCTCCTCGCGCCCCCGGCACAGGTCGCCGATGATGGTCACCGGCGTGCCCTTGGAGCGCTCCTCGAGGATGGCGATGCGCAGCGCCCTGCGGTAGTCCGCCTCGTTCTCGGCGTACTGCTGGCCGGTCCGCCTGAGCGTGTCCAGCTCCGCCATGAGGCGCTCGAACAGCTCCTCGCGCTGCGCGTACATGTCCTGCATGGCCTACAGGACGCGCCACGTCGGGGTGGCGCAGCAGCCGGGGTGCTTCTTGAACTCCTCGTACTGCTCTTTCGACTCGAAGGCGTAGGCCGTGCCGCAGGCCTTGCACTTCGCCGTGAAGCCGCCGCTCTCGGGCGGCTCCTTCTCGGGCTTGTCCGACAGCGCGTCCGGGTCGCTCTGCCCGTCGATGGCGAACAGGCCGCACAGCGCGTACTTGCGCGCGTAGCTCGACGCCATCCCGGTCACCTGCGCGTCGTCGGAGCCGCTCTTGTGCTCCGCCTCGCGGGCGTAGGCCTTGAACTCCCTCGTCTCGCCGTGCCCGTCCTCGAAGAACAGCGTGCACGTCGCCTCGACGTAGTAGCGCTCGCCCACCTTGCAGATGACGTCCTGGAGCGTGAACGCCACGCCGGCCTCCTTGCAGGGCTCCTTGAGCGCGGCGACGATGTCCTCGAACGAGCGGTAGCTGAACTTCCCGAACGCGTTGTAGCGCGCCTTGGGGACGGTCACGGAGCGCTGAACCTTGGCTATCGCCTGGGAGAGCGTCATCTTCTCGTCGGCCATCTAGCACACCCCCTTGCACCTGATGGTGCCGGTGATTCCGCGCTCGCGCAGCGCCGCGGCGAGCTGCTCTATCTGCGAGCGCGTGGCGGACGGGATCTCGACCGTCCACGAGTAGGACAGCTCGGGGCGCGCCGCGACGGCGGGTTCCGCCTGGCGCCTCGGCGCGGGACGCGGCGCGGGCTTGGACTCGACCGCCTCGCGCATGGCGGAGATGCGGGCGTCCTCCTCGTCGGCGGCGCGGGCGGCGTTGAGCGCCGAGCCGAGGTCGAGCGTGCGGAACAGCTCGCGCTCGGCGACCTCGTAGTGGGCCATGGAGTCGCGCTGCGCCTTGAGCGTGTCCCAGTCGCGCGCGACGGCGGAGACCTTCTCCTCGAGGGCCTTCTTCGCCTTGACCTCGCCGAAGGACTTGTTGAGCCACTTGTCGTCGTGCAGGCGCTCGTAGGGCACGACCGGCGCGAGGAGCTCGGCGAACTCCCTGTAGTGGGCCTCGAGCGCGGCCCTCGCGCCCGCCCTGCGCCTCTCCTCCGCCTCGTCGAGCTGCGCCTTGATGCCGTCCGACGCGCCATCGATGATGGACGTGATCTCCTTGCAGCGCTTCTCGAAGGCGGCGAGCGGCTTGTTGTACTCGCGCTTCACGGCCTTTCGGCGCTCCTCTATCTCGGACTTGAGCCCGTTGAGGTAGGAGCGGTCGTTCTTGGCCTCCTTGATCTTGTCGGCCTTGGTGAGGTCGTAGGTCGCGCCCTCATAGAGCTCGACGGTCTTGCGCACGCGCTTCTCGAGGGCGTCGAAGTTCGCCTCGATTGACGAGGGCGCGTAGGTCACGATGAGCGACGACGCCTCCTGCTCCTCGATGACCTCGGCCACGACCTCCTCGGCCTTACTCTCCCCTGCCATTACCTGACCTCCTCGTTGAGCATGTCGTTGTATTTCTTCTCGGTTATCGCCTCGTCGATGACGGCGGCGTGCCCGACGATCCACTTGGACAGCCTCTCGCGCGCGTCCAAGAACCTGTCGAATGCCTCGTCGGACTTGGTAATGCCATAGATGGTGAACATCGCCTGCTCCTCCGTGGCGAGCTCGGCCAGCTCGGCGAGCATCCCCTTGTAGTCGGCCATCACTCGGTCACCTCCCCGTCGTGGCTCACGAACAGGATCTGGGGCTGCTTGCTCTGGATGGACAGCCAGACCTCCTCGCCGCTCTTGCGGATGGCGTCGAACGCCGCGCTGTCCTCGGTGTCGACCTCGAACTGCAGGACGGCGACGCCGCCCTTCACGGTGGCCTGCTTGAACTTGGCCTCGATCTCCACCGGTATGTTTGTGCTCTCCATCGCTATTCCTCCTTCTCGGCGCCCGCGAGCATCGCCGCGAACGTCTCCAATGTCATGGTCACGAACTGCTCGCCCGGGATGGCGGTCCCGCGGCGCTTCCAGACGACCACGCCGTAGTCGGCCCCGCGGTTCCTCCGCTCGGTCTCCGCCTCGCGCAGCCACTTGGGCAGCTCGTGCTTCCCCGCGTAGTCCTTGCACTCGATTGCGATGCCGCGCCCGGCCACCGACACGCCGCGGATGTCGCCCGTGTCCCTCGAGCCGGTCTTGACCTGCCTGTCGATGTCGGCCCCGAGCCTCCCGGCGAGGTAGTCTGCGACCAGGCGCTCGAACCTCGTGCCCGCGTCCTTGGCGGTCCTCCTGCTCCTACTCATCGACGAAACCGTCCGATTTCGAGCGGTGCTTGTTGAATGCGTGCCTCAGGTGCGGGTAGCGCGCCTCCATGATGCGGGCGAGGCTCGGCGCGAGGCCGTTCTTCACGCCCACGTGCAGTTCGTTGCGCACCATGTGGATGAGGTAGTTGATCGAGACGTAGCCCTTGCGGTTGAGGCGGGTGGCCTGCTCGACCATGAAGTCCCACGCCCGCGGGTGCTCGCCTATCCAAGCGCGCGCCTCGGCCATGTCCTGCTCGCCGTCCGCGCCGAGGCCGAATATCTCAAGCTGGCTGCTCATCGGCTTCTGGCGGTATCTCTCGTCGTTACGCATTGACGGCCCCCGCAGCGCATGCGGCCTTGGCGGCCTGGACCGCGCCGTCCATCGTCGGGAGGACGAAGACGGTCAGTATCGCAGTGAACAGGACCGCGGCGGCGATGAAGCCGACCATGGCCCCCGCCCTGAACGCATCGGAGTCGAGCTGCTCGCGAACGGTCGGTCGGTATGGCTTGGGTGCTATGATGGTCTGAGCCTCATGTCTGGGGCTGTTTCGGCGAGTGCTCACAAGTTGGTAGCTGGGGGCGCTCGCTTCTTTGTATGTGTACATCTTGTGTTCCCTTCTGATGTTTCCGCAGGTCAGGGCTAGGGTGCTTTTTAGGGTCTTTATTTTTGGGACTTTTTCGCGCGGCTCTTGGCGCTGTAGCACCTCTGCCGCTCGCGGTCGTTCCGCTTGGACCTCGCAGCCTCCTCGCGCATCGCGCTGGCCTGCTCCCTGAGGTCTGCCACGTGGCCCTCCTTCGTGCACTCCGCGCACCAGCCGTTCGCTTTGTTCAGCGGCTTGAACGTCATGCGCCCGCACTTCGGGCACATCCAGCGCTGCCGGAGCGATATGCCGCACTTCCTCGCCTGGAGCTTCACGGCCTCGGTAGTCCGCCCGAGCGCCTTGGCTATCTCCTTGGCTCCGTCGCCGGCGTGCTCCCTCAGGTACCGGATCTCACGTGTCGACCATGGCCTCACTGTCTCTTGCTCCCCTCCTTCTTCTCCCATTCCCGGTACGCCGCCCGAAGCGTCGAGCACATGGCGTCGAGCGCTATCTCGCGCGGGGCCTTGGGCTTACTTTCGCTAGGGCGCGAGTCGGCAGACTTCATTGCTGCTCACCTCGATAGCCTTTGCGAGCTTTCGTGCCTCTGTGATGGTGATGTCAGACTCGCCGCATACCTTCTTGTTGAAGGTGACGAGCGATACCCCGACAGCGTCGGCAAGACTCTGCTTAGTAATGTTCAGCTCCGCAACTCGGGCCGCCACCAGTCCTTGAAGGCTGTTCATCCGTACCTCCTTCCTAATCTGCATTAGGTACATTGGATACAGTAACCTAATACACATTAGGAATCAATAGAATGTTGAAGTTTTCCTAATTTCTGTTAGGATTTATTCGTACAGTCTTTAGATGGAGAGGAGCTACAAATGCAGCTCTCACGCGCATTGATTGACTATCTTGGCGAGCGCGGCATGAAGCAGGCCGACGTTTGCAGGGCTTCGGGGTTATCCGACGCCCACGTCTCCCAGATTTTCAGTGGGAAGATAAAAGATCCCAAGGCAAGCATTGTTTACAAGATCGCGCACGCGATGGGTATCACAGTCGACGAGCTACTCGAGCGCGCGGAATCATACGAGGACGGTGAATAGCTTTATGGGACTTTTTAAAAAGTCAATGAGCAAAACGGCGGCAAAGGCTCAGCAGGGAACTGGACAGCCGCCAATGGACGTGCCGTTCGCCCTCTGGGCGCTAGCGAGTGACTGCCTATACACCCACAGCTATACGGCATTTGAAGACGCTTTGTCCACTCACCAGCCATTCGTACCGTTTTCGGTCAAACTTAAGCGGCAAACGAAGAGGAACATGCCACCGCATTGGGAAGTTGAGGATGGAGCCGCTGTAATACTAGACGAGGACGGTACATTGCTTGGCACTATAAGTGCGAAGAAAATGGAGGAGCACGACTTCATGTTCAATCGGACATACCGGGCTTTCTCTATGCCACCGTGCCGCGATTACGCGCGCGGCTTCACCATTAGCGACAGTTACAGCATTTGCGTCGCACCTTATGGCGCATATATATAAAAAGAGCCCCGTCGGCATCGCTGGTACCGCTTTAGCCGACGGGGCATCCAACCGCCCAAGCATCTTTGCAAACTCACATCTTGAGGGGGCTTCTACATTATGCCAAAGAAGGCAGTGATATACGCGAGGTTCTCGTGCAACAGGCAGCGCGAGGCCTCAATCGAGGACCAGCTGCGCGTCTGCCGCGAGTGGTGCGCGCGCGAGGGCTACGAGGTCGCGGCGGAGTACTGCGACCGCGCCGTGTCGGGGCGCACCGACGACCGCCCCGAGTTCCAGCGGATGATAGCCAACGCCGGCGAGAGCGAGATCGTCCTCGTCTACATGATGGACCGCTTCAGCCGCGGCGAGTACGACGCGCCGATATACAAGCGTGAGCTCGCCATGCGCGGCGTCAAGCTGGTCTCGGCCCTCGAGCAGATACCCGACAGCCCGGAGGGCATCATCTACGAGAAGCTGCTCGAGGGGCTCGCCGCCTGCGAGTCGAGGAAGACCGCCATCAGGACCAAGCGCGGAATGGAGGGCAACGCCCTCAAGTGCAAGACCAACGGCGTGCGCATCTTCGGATACCGCAGGAACGGGGACGACGAGTACGAGGTCGACGAGGCGCAGGCGGCGTGGGTGCGCGAGGCCTTCGCGCTGAGGCTTGAGCGCATGTCCATGAACGCGATAGCGCGCGAGTTCGCGCGTCGCGGCCTCAGGACGCGCAAGGGCAACCCGTGCGGCCAGGCGATGGTGCAGCAGATGCTGCGCGACCGCAGGTACACGGGAAGGTACGAGTGGGGAGGCATCGTCCGCGAGGGCGGGATGCCGGCGATAGTGGACGAGGTGACGTTCATGGAGGTCCAGGGAATCAAGTGCCGCAAGCAGCGCTCGAGCGAGAACTGGGGCGACTTCGCCCTCGCGGGGGCGGCGCTGTGCGCGGAATGCGGCAGGAACCTGCAGGGCGTGAGCGGCAGGGGCAGGCACAACGTCAAGTACGAGTACTACAGCTGCCCGGGCTCGTGCGTCCGCAACATCAGGCGCGAGGAGCTCGAGGGCTCCATAGCCTCGGCGCTGAGGGAGCTGCTGGGCGACCGCGGAGAGGCGCTGCAGATAGCCGACATGGTAGCGGAGCGCGCGGACACGGCCGAGGTGCGGGCTCGCCGCAGGCAGGCCGAGGACTCGCTCAGGGCCGCGGAGAGGGGCCTGAGGAACATCCTCAACGCCATCGAGCAGGGCGTGATAGCTCCGGGCGTGAACGAGCGCATAGCCGAGCTCGAGGAGCAGCAGGCGCGCGCGAGGTACGACCTCGAGGCCATCACGGACGAGCGGATAGACCCGGAGCGCTTCGCCGACTTCCTGCAGTGCGGGACGGCGCTCGACGACGCGACGCTGCTGAAGGCGTTCGTGTGGCAGGCTGTCGTCTCGGAGGACGAGATACTGGTCACGCTGAACTACGACAAAAAGGGCGAACCCGCCAGATTGGACATCCAGCGGGTTCGAGCAAAATTGGAATGGTGCCCCATGTTGGATTCGAACCAACGGCCTTCTGCTCCGGAGGCAGACGCTCTAATCCCCTGAGCTAATAGGGCGAACGGTTGGCATTATACCCAAGTGCGCCACGGGCTTACAAAAGAATAGAAAAAGCTTTGCAATTACGTGGGAGACACGGCGCAAAGGCTCACTTTAGAACGCAAAAGTGAAACAATTAGTATAAACTCACATGCACCATATATACACGGCTCGCGATGCGGGCCGTTTTTGCAAAGGCTATCTATCGAGGTGAGAGGCACACCATGATTGCGATTTTAAAGCAGAGCGCCAGCGACGAGGCCGTAAGCCACATTGTTAGCTGGATCGAGAAAAAGGGACTCAAGACCGACGTCTCGCGCGGCGAGAACGAGACCATCATCGGCCTGGTGGGCGATACGACCAAGATCGACCCGTTCCTGCTCGAGTCCATGGATGTCGTCGAGCGCGTGCAGCGCGTCTCCGAGCCCTTTAAGCGTGCCAACCGCAAATTCCACCCCGAGGACTCCGTCATCGACTGCGGTCACGGCGTCAAGATCGGCGGCGACCAGTTCCAGGTCATCGCCGGCCCGTGCTCCGTCGAGGGCGAGAACCTCATCCGCATCGCACGCCGCGTAAAGGCCGCCGGCGCCACGATGCTGCGCGGTGGCGCCTACAAGCCCCGCACCTCCCCTTACGCCTACCAGGGCATGGGCCCGGCCGGCCTGGACCTGCTATGCGAGGCATCCGCCGAGCTCGACATGCCGATCGTCACCGAGATCATGGACCCGCGCGACGTGCAGGTCTTCCTCGACAAGAAGATCGACGTCATGCAGATTGGCGCTCGCAACGCCCAGAACTTCCCCCTACTCAAGGAGGTCGGCAAGACGCAGACCCCGATCCTGCTCAAGCGCGGCATGTCCGGCACCGTCGACGAGCTGCTCATGGCTGCCGAGTACATCATGAGCGAGGGCAACGACAACGTCATCCTGTGCGAGCGCGGCATTCGCACCTTCGAGACCCGCACCCGCAATACCTTCGACCTCAACGCCGTGCCGGTGCTGCACCACCTGTCGCACCTGCCCGTCGTCGCCGACCCCAGCCACGCCACCGGCTACACCCGCTATGTCGAGCCCACCGCGCTCCCGCCGATCACCTGCGGCGCCAACGGTCTGGAGATCGAGGTCCACGACGACCCGAGCCACGCTTGGTCCGACGGCGCTCAGGCCCTCACCCCCGACCAGTTCGACGACACCATGCGCCGCATCCGCGCCATCCGCGAGGTCGTCTGCCAAGAGACCGTTCAGGAGTAGCCCATGGGTACGGTGAGAAACGCACGCGTCAACCAGGGCGGCCCCAAGTGCGCCGGGATCGTGGGCCTGGGCCTGATCGGCGGCAGCTTTGCCCGCGGCTATGCGCAGGCGGGCGTCCGCGTGCTGGCCTGGGACCCCGATGATGACGTGATGACGGCCGCCAGCATGGGCACCGTCGCCGGCGAGCTCAACGACGAGACGCTCGTCGAATGCGACATCATCGTCCTTGCCTGCTACCCCGAGGCATGCATCGAGTGGCTCGAGGCGCACGCCCAGGCGCTCGCCGACGCCACCGACACCGACGCCATCATGGGTCCCGTGGTGATCGACACTGTGGGCGTCAAGGGCATTGTGTGTGAGCGGGCCTTTGAGCTCGCACGAGAGAACGGCTTTTACTTTGTGGGCGCACACCCCATGGCGGGCACCCAGTTCTCGGGCTACGCGCACTCCCACGCCGACCTGTTCCAGGACGCACCGCTCGTGCTCGTTCCGCCCGCGGTAGACGATGCCCTTAAGCTGGAGCTCTTGGGCCAGGTGCGCGAGATGGTGCGTCCCTTGGGGTTTGGCAAGTTCAGCGTGACCACCGCTGCCGAGCACGACCGCGTGATCGCCTTTACGAGCCAGCTCGCACACGTGGTGTCCAACGCCTACGTAAAGAGCCCCACCGCCCAGGTCCACCACGGCTTTTCGGCCGGCAGCTACCGTGATCTCACGCGCGTGGCGCACCTCAACCCGCAGATGTGGTCCGAGCTCATGATCGACGACGCCGACGCGCTTGCCTTCGAGATCGACCACCTGATCGATTCGCTCGACGCCTACAGCCGTGCGCTCAAGAACCGTGACCAGCGTTATCTTGAGAATCTCCTTGCCGAGGGCGATCGCATCAAACGCGCACTCGACGACGAGAGCGCCCACTAGACCACCCATCACGCCAGGTCGAAAGGACCATAGTTTATGGCGATTACCATCGATATCGACACCGCACGCCCCTACCAAGTGCATGTTGGCACGTTTTTGCTGGAACAGGCGGGACCGCTCGTGCGCGCCACTGCCGGCGGCACCAAGGCCGTCATCGTGACGGACACCAACGTGGGTCCGCTCTACCAGATGCCCGTCAAGCAGAGCCTGGAGGCGTCAGGCTATGAGGTAAGCATCTGTACCTTCGAGGCCGGCGAGGCACACAAGCGCGCCGAGACCTACGTTGCCATTTTGGAGTTTGTGGCCGAGCATGAGCTTTCGCGCTCCGACGTGATCGTGGCGCTCGGCGGCGGCGTCGTGGGCGACGTGGCCGGCTTTGTGGCGGCCACCTACATGCGTGGCTGCAAGTTTGTGCAGATCCCCACGAGTCTGCTCGCCATGGTTGACTCGTCGGTGGGCGGCAAGACGGCCATCGACCTGGCCGCCGGCAAAAATCTCGCCGGAGCCTTTTGGCAACCAAGCGTGGTCATCGCCGATGTGGGATGCCTTGCCACCCTCACGCCCGAGCAGTTCGCCGACGGCTGCGGCGAGGTCGTCAAGCACGCCGTGATTGCCGACCCCGAGCTTTTCGCCGAACTGGAGAAAACCCCGCTCACGCTGGAGCTGCTTAACCGGGACGTGGCCCGCGTGGCACTCATCATCGCCCGCAATATTGACATTAAACGCGCCGTGGTCGTTGCCGACGAGCGCGAGACCAACCAGCGCAAACTCCTCAACTTTGGACACAGCGCCGGACATGCCGTCGAGGCCTGCGAGCACTTTGAGCTGGGACACGGCAACTGCGTGTCGATCGGCATGGGCATTATCACGCGCGCCGCGGCCCTGCACGGCATTTGCGACGCCGAACTCCCCGGCCGCATCGAGGAGCTCTGCGCCCGACATGGCCTCAAGACCCGCTGCGAGCTTTCGGCCGACGCCATCTTTGCCGAGGCGCTGCACGACAAAAAACGCGCCGGTGACACTATCGACCTGGTGATTCCGCACGGCATTGGCCGCTGCAGCATCGACCGCACGCCGCTTTCCACCTTCCATGATTTAATTGCCGAGGGCCTCGGCCAGAAGGGAGCCACATCCGCATGCTAGCCCGCATCACCCCCTCCCCGCTCAAGGGCACCGTCCCCGCCATCGCGTCTAAGTCGATGGCGCACCGCTTGATTATCTGCGCCGCACTCGCCAACGGCGAGACGCACGTCACTTGCAACACCACCTGCGCCGATATCGAGGCCACGGTGCGCTGCCTCACGGCCCTGGGTGCCCGCATCGAGACCGTCGAGGATGGCTTCCAGGTCCACCCCACCATGAAGAGTATTGAGTTCGGCCTGCTCAAGGCACTTGCGGGCGGCACGCTCGACTGCGGCGAGAGCGGCTCCACGATCCGCTTTATGCTGCCCGTCGCCTGCGCGCTGGGAGCAGAGGCAACCTTTGTGGGCCAGGGCCGTCTGGGTGCACGCCCCCTCTCCCCGCTCTCCGACGAGATCATTGCCGCCGGCTGCGACCTGCAGGGCCTGGGCGGTTTTCCGCTCAAGACAAGCGGCCGCATGCGCCCGGGCACCTTTATCCTGCCGGGCAACGTGAGCTCGCAGTACATTTCCGGCCTGCTGCTGGC
>UQJA01000023.1 GCA_900541285.1 uncultured Collinsella sp. | reverse complement strand
GAACAAGTTCGGCTCTGCGCTCGGCTTAACGAAAACGGTCGATTTTACCTCGCCGACAAACTTCTTTTCAGGTATTCAACGCAAAAAGTATGTTTTTCTTATGTTTTACGACGATAAAAAACCGTCCGAAACGAATCCGGACGGTTTTAAAACACACATCCTCTCACCCTAAAACTCCGATGTGAACTTGAAGCGGATCTCCTTGAAGTTCTCCTGCGCCAGCGTCAGCGCATAGCTCGTATCGGCCAGAAAGACGTCGCGGCCGTGCTTGTCGACCGCCATGTTGGTGTGCTTGCGGCGCTTGAAGTCGGCCAACTGCGCGGCGTTGTCGCTGTCGATCCAGCAGGCCTTGTAGATCGAGATCGGCTCCCAGCGGCACGCGGCGTTGTACTCGTGCTCCAGACGGTACTGGATGACCTCGAACTGGAGCGCGCCCACCGTGCCGATGATCTTGCGGCCGTTGAGCGAGCTTGTGAACAGCTGCGCCACGCCCTCGTCCATCAGCTGGTCGATGCCTTTGGCGAGCTGCTTGAATTTCAGCGGGTCGGCGTTCTCGATGTAGCGGAACTGCTCGGGGGCGAACGACGGAATTCCGGTGAAGCGGAGCTTCTCGCCTTCGGTGAAGGTGTCGCCAATCTTGAAGTTCCCCGTGTCGTGCAGACCCACGATGTCGCCCGGATAGGCGAAGTCGATCACCGACTTTTTCTCGGCCATGAAGGCCGTCGGGGAGGAGAATTTCAGCTGCTTGCCGCTGCGTACGTGGAGGTAGTTTCTATTCCGTTCGAACGTGCCGGAACAGATCTTCAGGAACGCGATGCGGTCGCGGTGGTTGGGGTCCATGTTGGCGTGGATCTTGAAGACGAAGCCGGTCATTTTCGGCTCCGCAGGCTCCACCTGCCGGGTTTCGGTCGGCGCCGGGCGCGGCGAGGGGGCGATGCGCACGAAGCATTCGAGCAGTTCGCGCACGCCGAAATTGTTCACCGCCGAGCCGAAGAACACCGGGGCCAGTTCGCCCCGCAGGTAGGCGTCGCGGTCGAACTGGTCGTAGACGCCCTCGACCAGTTCCACGTCGGAACGCAACTGGGCGGCGAACTTCTCGCCGATGTAGCCTTCGAGTTCCTGCGAGGCGAGGTCCGAGATTTCGGCCGTCGAAGCGTCGGCCGTGAGCTTTTCGTCCGACGTGAAGAGCGAGAGGTTCTTCTCGTAAAGGTTGTAGACGCCCTTGAACGTGGGGCCGTTCGAGATCGGGAAGGCCAGCGGCCGCACGCGGATATGCAGTTCCTTCTCCACCTCGTCCAGCAGGTCGAACGGCTCTTTCGACGGGCGGTCGAGCTTGTTGATGAAGACGATCACGGGGGTTTGGCGCATGCGGCAGACCTCCATCAGCTTGCGGGTCTGGGCCTCGACGCCCTTGGCGCCGTCGATGACCATGACCGCGGCGTCGGCGGCCATAAGGGTACGGTAGGTATCCTCCGAGAAGTCCTGGTGGCCGGGGGTATCGAGGATGTTGACGCAGGCGCCGTTATAGGTGAACTGCAGAACCGAGGAGGTAACGGAAATACCGCGCTCCTTCTCGATGTCCATCCAGTCCGAGACGGCATGCTTGGCCGAGCTCTTGCCCTTGACCGAGCCGGCGGTCTGAATGCTGCCGGTATAGAGCAGCAGCTTCTCGGTAAGCGTGGTCTTACCGGCGTCCGGGTGGCTGATGATCGCGAATGTGCGGCGCGACGAGATTTCATCCGACAGGCTTGCCATGCGGATCCTTTCTTGCATTGAGTGCATTACGTCGTTGTAACCGCACTATTGTAGCCGCGAAATGCTGCAACAGAGCACCTATCAGGACAAATTCATCAGTTGGGGCTTGGATACCGGTCGGCGGCAGCACTCCGCAGCAGCTTGTCTCGATCTGTAACATCTGGACGGGTTTTGAACCTCTACCTGTTACATGATTGAGACAAACAGGTGAGCGTCCCAGAAAGATCTCAATCTGTAACATCTAGCCACTCAAAACGGGTCCATCTGTTACAGATTGAGATATAAGGATAGACGGATGGCCAATGTCTCGATCTGTAACATCTAGCAGCCAAAATCTTCTCCAGTTGTTACAGATTGAGACAACCAGGTGGGGCCCGCCAGCAAAATCTCAATCTGTAACAGGTAGCCGTCCAAATCGGTTCCAGATGTTACAGATTGAGATGAACGAACGAGCGGACAATCCCTATTTACCTCTTGAATAACTGTGTATAGTGTATATATACTGTGCTTACCGGTTATATACACGTGTAGCCCATCAGCTAAGGAGCCGCTGTGGACATCATCCTATCCAATTCGAGCGATAAGCCCATCTACGAACAGATATCCTCGCAAGTCAAAGCTCAGATCCTTTCGGGGACGTTCGCTGCGGGAGCCAAACTCCCCAGCATCCGTGCACTCGCGAGCGACCTTGGCGTGAGCGTCATCACCACCAAGCGCGCCTACGCCGACCTGGAGCAGCTCGGGTTTATCTGCACCGTGCAAGGCAAAGGCTGCTTTGTCGCCGAGGGCAACCAAGAACTCTTGCGCGAAAGTCAGCTCTGCCATATCGAAGATTTGCTGGCGAAAGCGGCGAGCCAAGCCGAAACCCTGGGCGTCACGCGCGACAAACTGCACGAGATGCTCGACCTGGTAGCCCCCGAAACCATGCAGTAGCCATCTGCAAGAAAGGCTATACCATGCAAAACTTGCTAGAACTCAAAGGCATCTCACGCCGTGTGAGCGACCGTTTTTCGCTGCGTGATGTCACGCTCACTGTGGAGCCCGGCCAGATTGTCGGCTTTGTGGGTGCCAACGGTGCCGGCAAAACAACGACGATTCGAGCCGCGCTTGGGCTTATCAAACTCGATGCCGGCGAGGTGCACCTGTTTGGTCAACGCTGTGGCGCCGACGCGCCCGATGAAGCGCAGCGCTGCTTGCACACTCGTGTCGGCCTCGTGCTGGACACATGCCCTTTCCCTTCCACACTCAAGGTGACCGAAGTCGAGGCACTCGTAAGCCCGGCGTACCCCACTTGGAGCCACGACACCTTCTCCAGCCTCATCGACCGATTTGGCTTGGATCCCAAGGCAAAGGTCAAGGACCTCTCCCGCGGCATGGGCATGAAACTGCAGCTTGCCTGCGCGCTCAGCCACGAGGCCAAGCTGCTCGTTTTGGACGAAGCCACCGCGGGCCTCGATCCCATGGCACGCGAGGAACTGCTTGATGAGCTGCTTGCCTTTGTCGCCGACGGCCAGCACAGCGTGTTACTCTCGAGCCACATTACGTCCGACCTCGATTGCACCGCTGATCGCGTCATCTGCATCGATAATGGCTCGATTATTTTTGACCTGCCGCGCGAGGACATTACCGACCGCGCCGGCATCGCCCACTGCACCCAAGCACAGGCCGCCGAGCTTATGGCTTGCGTCGAAGGCGCCCGTGCCGTCCACCACGCCTATAGCGTGGACGTGCTCGTGCCCAACCGTCGCGAAACGCTCGAGGCCTTCCCCGAGATTCCCTGCGATCGGGCAACCATTGATGACTATCTTCGCCTCATGCTGAAAGGGGCTTCGAAATGAAACGCGCCTTTATGTCCGAGCTCGCCATCGTTCGCACGCTCATCCCGAGCATCGCGGGTGTCGGCCTGTTCATATTCGTCGTGTTGACCCTCGCCAACGCATCGGACGGTGATTCCGGTATGAGCGCCGGCGCCTGCGCCGTCAGCGCCATGTCGCCCATCATAGTCATGAACTCACTGGCCGGTTTCGACAATCAAAACGGTTGGGAGCGCTACCGGGCAACGCTGCCCTTCTCGCGCAAAGACATCATCTGCGCACGCTACCTGAGCGTTATTGTCTTCTCCGCCGTCATGGCATGTGCAGCTACGCTTTTGAGTGTCGTCGCCATCCCGCTCTTCAACAGCGCGGGCATTCCCTCGACAGGACAGACGGTCTTTGAAATCGCAATCGCCTCGGCAGCATCGATGCTCATCTCCCTCATGATGGTGTTTTTGGCGCAGCCACTGTTCTTTCGATTTGGACACATGGAGGCGCTGCGCCTATCCGTTGGCCTGTTTGCCATGCTCGGATGCCTTGCCATGGCCACGCTGAGCTCCTCCAACCCCATCAGCAACTGGCTCATGTCGATTGCCGGAGCGAATCCCGATCCCGCCGTCCTTGGCTGTCTGTGTGCAGGAATTGCAGTACTGGCGCTCGCACTATGTGCAATCAACTGCGCTGTCAGCACCAAGGTTTATCGAGTACGCGATCTGTAATCGACAGCTAAAAAAGCTTAGGTGGTACCCCGCTTGTTTTTTCAATGAAACAAGGCGGCATAGCGTCACCACCGCCCCTCACAGCAGGCCGTCTAGCTCTTGGCAACCAAAAAGACACCGTCAGCATATCGAAGGTGAATACTTTTCCGAGAAGTGAACGAGTAAAAACAGCGCCCTGTAGCATCGACATTTTTAGGGACTCAATTCCTGCGGTTTTTGTCTAAGAATCCTGCAGTTTTGTTCGAAAAAAGTGTGCATGTTCCAGGGGTCCAGATTTACTCGTTCACTTCCCGGAAAACCATTCACCTTCGATTCGAGCCTTAACCAAATGCCCTCTCGAACTATGGCCCCTGTCTCACCACAGCGATATCAAAGCTTCATGGCGGGACGGTATCATCGGACGAGCGCCGTAAATCTGGCGCGGTCGTTCTTTGGGGAGGCATTTCACCCGTGTCGTGGGTCGCAGCAGCATTTGTGTCGGCTTTCTTTGCCGGCGTCACATCTGTCCTGGCCAAATGCGGCATCAAGCAGACCGACTCCGATGTCGCGACGGCCATTCGCACCTGCGTGGTGCTCGTTTTCGCCTGGGCAATGGCGGGCATTTCTGGATCCATTGGAACCATCGAACCCAGATCTTGGCTCTTTCTCGTCCTCTCGGGACTCGCTACCGGTGCTTCGTGGATCTGTTACTTTAAGGCGTTGGGCATCGGAGACGTCAATAAGGTCGTACCGGTCGACAAGATGAGCACCGTACTCGCTGCACTGATCGCCATCGTGCTTTTTGGCGAGACGAGCAACCTTGCGGTTAAGCTCGTGGGAACTGCTGTCATCACCCTCGGCACGTTTTTAATGATCGAGAAGAAGCAGTCTGCCGGACCCGAGCGGCAGCAAGACCGGACCTGGCTCGCTTACGCCCTCGGCGCCGCCGTGTTCGCAGCGCTCACGTCCATCCTTGCCAAGGTTGGCATCGAAGGCGTCGAGTCCAACCTGGCCACGGCAATCCGTACCTGTGTGGTACTGGTTATGGCATGGGCAATCGTGGCAGCTAAAGGCAAGATGGGCCAAGCCGTGCACGTAGACCGCTACGAACTCGTATTTCTCGCGGCATCGGGCATTGCGACTGGCGCATCGTGGCTGCTGTGCTACTACGCCATCGCCACAGGTCAGGTGAGCGTCGTGGTGCAGATCGACAAACTATCGATTGTCGTATCGGTACTATTTGCGCGCCTGGCATTCAACGAAAAACTCTCACGACGCAGCGCCATCGGTCTCGCTCTCATCGTCCTGGGCACTGCAGCGCTCGCAGTTTGGAAGTAGCGCGGCCAGCAGCCGCTACATCCTCACACCTGGCTTGGGATGCCTGTACTGACCGTGGGATGCCGTGCGCTTACCGTGCGAGATGGCAAATTTGGGACAACAGTGCAGGCAACGAAGGCAGGCGGCGCACTCCGGCTTTGTCCAGACGGGAAGGCCGTCGCGCATCTCAATCGCCGCCATGGGGCAGCGCTTGGCACACAGGCCGCAGCCGATGCAGCGATCGGCATCGACGGCAAACTTGCTCGTCTGTTGCATGCGCGGCAGCCCAATTGCGTGATACGCGCACGATGCAAACAAAGGCACGCGATGGCGCATCATGTTGCCCGTGCGGCGTGCCCGCACCGCCTCGATCACGGCATCAATCTGCGCCTCGGCAGCTCTATTGATACCCTCAACCTTTTGAGGGTCAGACAGGTCGAAAACAGGCGTCCAGGTATCGGGCATCTTGACGCTCATCGCCGCATCTAACTCGAGCCCACGCTCGTGTAGCAGATCGCGGGCGAACTTGGCCGATTGCCCGGTCGTCGAACCATATGTCGAGACATAGAACGTATAGGGGCGCTCGCCGCCCTTTGTGCCGGGAGCAACCGATAGGTCGACAGTCTTCAAAAACTCGATCATTGGCGTCGGCAAGCCCCAGGCGTATACCGGGGCGACAAACCCCAGCCGACAGGGGCCTTCCATCACAGCAAGGTGAAGGATCTCGGCATCAAAGCGCTCAATCGACATAACTTTGTCGCTTGTCGCCGCTGCAATGCGACGCGCCACATGCTCGCTGTTCCCTGTCGCGCTAAAGTACAGGATCATCTCGTACCCCTGGAATTGACTCGTGAAAAACCGCGCTACTTGCGCAGCGGCTTGGGCAGCGGAATGCCGGCGGCGATAACGGCGGCGATGATCATGCAGACGATACCCTTGAGCGGGAAGCACATGAGCAGCAGGCCCACGACCATGACCGGCTGACGCATGACGGCGCCCATCGTCGATGCCGTGCAGACGGCGACGCAAAAGACCGGATCTGCGCCGGTGAGGATGGCAAGGCCATAGCCCAAGCTTACGCCTGAGAAGATAACCGGGAAGAAGTGGCCGCCGCGCCAACCAAGGTTGATGAGGGCGGGCGTCAGCATGGCCTTAACAAGACCGGTCGCGATAAGCACGCCAGCGGGAATGGTCAGGTAGGTTTCCATGAGCACGTCGGCCTGAGTCTCGCCGGCAAACATGGTGTAGGGCAGGACCGTGCCGCAGATGGCGAGCGCCAGACCGGCTAGCATGGCCTTGACGACAGGACGCTCCCCTATGGCATGGGCAAGCGCTTCGCTCGCGTGCTCAGAGACAAAGTACAGCCAGCCGCAGATTGTTCCGATCAGCGACAGAGGAATGAGCCAGGTAAGCTCCAAGTTGCCCACCACGGCAGCCTCGAACCTGGGCATGCCCATGCCGCCGCCCATGAGCTGGCCGAGCAGCAGGTAGGTGCCCAGGCCGCCGGCAATCGCGATGCCGTAAACCACGGTCTTTTGCGCCTTGGGCAGCCTGATGGTGATCTCGTCGGACGCAGAGCCCTCGTCGCCGTCGGCGCTACCGGCAAGCGGTGCCACAAAGCCAAAGACGGGCGCGGTAAAGAGCGCCGTCAACGCGGCCTGGGTACCCAGCAGCGTAAGCTCCCTAAATTCGGCGCCAAAGCGGCGCATGCGGTCGCCAACCCAGCTGCACAGACCCGCGATAACGCCGGTCAGGCCGGCCTCCGGTCCAATACTTCCGCCAAACAGCAGCGGCAGCAATGCCGCGAGCGAAAGCTTGCCCAGGTTGTCGTACGGGTAGCGCCCGTCTTGCTTAACCTTAGCCATCACCTGGTTGAGGTCATCGGTCTTGGTGCCTGTCATCTTTTCGTACAGACCAATTAACAGACCGCCCAGCAAGCAGACAAAAAACGGGTACGGCAAAAAGCCAAACGGGCCGCTGGCAAGCTCGGGCGAAGCGACGCCCAGCGCGTGCGGAATCTCGGTCCACAGATAGTCGATACCGTGCTCCATCGCAAAAAAGAACAGCCAGACCGCGGCACCTGCGAACGCACCGGTCACGGCAACGCTAACTAAAAACAGCGCGCGGTTTGTGGGTTTGGCAAGGTTATCCATCGGGTCCTCCCGCGGTCAAAGTCGACATAGTTATGTTTTATTGTAGAGCGAGCGTTGCCCGAACGAGCTAACCGTCTGCGCCGCAAACGGCACCATTGGGAGCCATAGTGGGACAGGCTCAAGACTTATCCGTTGATAATCGAGGCAATCTCGCGCAAATCGTCGGCAAAGTAAATGCCTTGCTGGCGCTGCGGGCTCGATAAACCCTTATCGATCATGTGCCCGAGCAGCGCCTTGAGGTCGTTGTAGTAACTGTCCAGGTTATACAGGATGCACGGAGCACTCAGGTGCCCCAACGACACCGCGGACATGACCTCGGCAATCTCCTCGAGCGTGCCCGTCCCACCGGGAAAGGCGATGAACGCATCGCCGAGCTCAATCATCTTGGCCTTGCGCTCCGCCATATCACTCGTCACGATGAGGTCGTCGATACCGTCATGTTGAAACTCGGCCTCGATAAAAAAGCTCGGCTCCACACCCGTCACGTGTCCGCCAGCATCGAGCACGCTATCGGCGAGCGCGCCCATCAGGCCCGATTTGGACCCGCCGTATACCAGCGCGTGTCCATTGGCGCCAATCCAGTTGCCCAGCTCCTGCACCGCGGGCAGAAACGCCGGGTCATTGCCAGTGTTGGCACCCAGGTACACGGTGATGTTCATACTTGTCTCCCTGTTGTGGCGCACGACGTTCGTCTTAGCGCTGACGTCGACGATACTCGCGCACGCGACGCGAAAGATCGGCAAGCTCGTCGCGATCGAGCTCTTCCAAATGCTCCAGATCATCCATAAAGCGCGCCATGGTGTCCTTTTGGCGCATCTTGATAAGCGTATTGCAGTAGTTCACCGCCACGCCCGTGAGCATGGCGATGTAGAAGATGCTGATAACGCTCAAGACGACGGTAATGGCGCGGGCAACCGGTGTTTCGGCCGGAATGTCGCCAAAGCCGATGGTCGAGACCGTCTCAAAGCTAAACCACAGGCCATCGCCAAACGTGAGGGTCGTGGGCTCGGACAGCCAGACGGCCGTCGAGCACAGCAGGTAGAAAACGAGGAACAGCTCCGTAATGCGCACGAAGCCCGCCTGGCGCAACACGTCAGCAAGCGTCCTGAGCTTTTTCATCGCGACCCTTTCCACGGACAACCAATCACGTTCGCTCGGTATTGTCCCACAACCGTCAGTTAGGGACGTTCCTTTTGTGCCGGCAGAAAGGGACTGTCCCCAACTGCCGGGCGGAACCGTTTAGCGGTGCCGCTGCCGGCTGGGCAGGCTGAGCTGGTATCCTTATGCGGTAATGTCTCGATTCGTTAGGATTGCATGTGAGAGCTGCCACTGTCCTTCGTTCAGTTATATGTCGCACCCTGGCCGCCGCGCTTACCGCGCTCGCCGTACTGAGCGCCGTCGCGCCCGCCCCTGTCTTTGCCGCCGACTCCGATCAGCAGGTCAAAACGGTCCGCGTCGGCTGGCTCGTCAACAACGAGGGCTTCCAGGACGGCACCCCCGGCGAGCGTCTCTCGGGATGGGGTTACGAGTACCTCCAGACTCTGTCGTACTACACGCCCGGCTGGCGGTACGAATACGTCTCCGGCACCTTCACCGAGCTTATGGACATGCTCGAGGCGGGCGAGATCGACCTCATGCCCAACATCTCCTACTCCGAGGAACGCGCCCAAAAGCTGCTCTTTTCCTCGAACCCCGAGGGCACCGAACGCTACTTCATCTACGCCAAGCCCGATCGCGACGATCTGGCCAAGGGTGACCCCCGAGCGCTCCAAGGCCTTACCATCGGCTGCAACCCCGGCGTTATGCAAACCTTCGTTGGCCAGCAGTGGCTCGCCAACGAAGGCATTACCTGCACCTATAAAGAAATCGACACTGGCGGTGCCCTCTTTGACGCGCTCGCAAACAACGAGGTCGATGCCATCATCATGAACGACACGACCTCGTCGCCCAGCGCCTCCCCCATGTTCTACATTGGTTCGAGCGACTACTTTTTTGCCGTCCCCAAAAGCCGCTCCGACCTGATGGACGACATCAATGCCGCCATGTCGGCAATCGCCCGCGTCAACCCACGCTATATCGACGAAGTCAAATCTAACTACTCGGCCCAAAACAGCGGTTCATCATCGCTCAACGGCCCCGAACGTTCCTGGCTCAAAGCAAATGACAACACCATCACGCTCGGCTACATTACGGGCAAACTCCCCTACTGCAACGAAGACGAAGACGGCAAAATGGAAGGCTCGCTCGCATCGCTTGCGACGACGCTGCACGATAAATTTGGCATTACGGTCAAAACCGTCCCCTTTGATAGCTACAAGATGATGTCAAAGGCCCTGTCAAAGGGAAGCATAGACGTTGCGCTGCCGGTATACCGAGATTACTGGTTTGCCGAGCAAACAGGCGTTGCGCAGTCGGTATCGTTGGGGACCATATCCCTCACCGCCATCCACACCGGCAGCGACCTGAACAAAGACCTTCAGAACATCGCCTGTACCAAATCATCGTTTGTCAACAAAAATGCACTTGAAAATCTGTTCCCCACAGCGACCGTGACCGAATACCAATCCGACAATGAAGTGTTCGACGCTCTCAGGAAGGGAACGGCGCGCTGCATCCTCGCTCCCAGTTCACGTGTAAAAACTATCGGCGACCGTCATGATCTCAAGGACTACGAGACGGTCGAGCTCCCTGACACCTGCGAGCTCTCGTGCTGGATTTCGCGCGGAAAGCCCGAGCTGCTGGGAATCATCAACAAGGGCATCATCAATGCCGGAGAATCGCTCTCCGCAAGCAATTACTCCTCCACGTCGTACACGACCCAGGAATCAGACACGCTTCAATTCCTTTTTCGCAACCGCACCGCCATTGCCGCTACCCTCATCGGTATGTTGTCGGTCGGCATCGTGCTGCTCATCTGGGCGCTCGTGCGCGCTCGAACCGAGCGCAAAAAAGCCGACGCTGCCAACGCCGCTAAGACGGCATTCCTCACGCGCATGAGCCACGACATCCGTACGCCGCTCAACGGTATCCTGGGCCTTATCGAGATCGAGGAATTGAAGGAAGGCGATATCAAGGTCGCCCGCGAGAGCCGTGCCAAGGCGCGCGTTGCCGCCAATCACCTGCTCTCGCTGATCAACGACATCCTCGAGGTGGGCAAAATCGAAGACCGCAAGCTAACACTGGAGCATGCGCCTTTTAACCTCAAAGAGCTCTGTGACAATACGCTGGTTCTGTGCAAGCTCCGCGCGACCAGTAACGGCATCACCATGCAGGACAATAGTCTGCCGTACGCCACGGGGCCATACATGATCGGCAGTCCCACCCATATCCGACAGATCATGATCAACCTGTTAGACAACAGCATTAAGTACAACAAGCACGGCGGCTCCGTCACCTTTAGTTCAAAGACCAAGCCACTCGATAACGGGCGCGCGCTCTTTTGCTTTAGCGTTTCGGATACCGGCATTGGCATGACTCCCAAGTTTTTAAAGCATATCTATGAGCCGTTTGCCCAAGAAGGTGACGATGCGCGCAGCAAGTTCCAAGGAACCGGCATGGGCATGCCAATCGTCAAGTCGCTTATTGAACTGATGGGCGGCACCATCGAAGTCACCAGTGAGCTCCATGTGGGCACCTCGTTCTACGTGGAGATTCCGCTCGATATCGACGAGAATCCCCAGGCGCGGGCGAATACGGTTGAGAGTGCGCCCGACTGCTCGCTCGCCGACATGAACGTGCTGCTCGCCGAAGACAACGAATTGAATGCCGAGATTGCCCAGACGCTGCTAGAATCCGAGGGCGTCGTGGTCACCCGCGCCGCCAACGGCAACGAGGTCGTCGATCTGTACCTGTCGCATCCCGCCGGCAGCTTCGATGCGATCCTGATGGACATTATGATGCCGGGCATGGACGGCTATGAGGCAACCCGCACGATTCGTCTGAGCGAGAAGGTCGATGCAGCCGATATCCCCATCATCGCGCTCACCGCCAATGCCTTTGCCGAGGACGCCAAGGCGGCACACGATGCCGGCATGAACGCCCATCTGTCCAAACCACTCGACTTTAACAAGCTCAAAAACATACTCGCCCGCATCAAGAAAAACGGATCCGTTTCGCTATAGTTTTTGCAGCAACCACGCACGACCAGAAAGGAAGCCAACGATGTTTAGGCCCTTACGTCGAAAGAAACGCGCCATCACCGACGAGGAAGCGCGCGAACTGCTCGCTACCTGCAAGCGCGGCGTCTTTGCCGTCAACGGCGACGATGGCTACCCGTACGCCATTCCCGTCAACTACTTCTTCGACACCGAGCACGACAAGATTTATTTCCATGGTGCCAAAGCCGGCCACAAGGTCGACGCACTCAAGCGCGATGACAAGGTCTGTTTTACCGTTTACGGCAACGAGTGGTACCAGGACGGCGACTGGGCTCCCTACGTTATGAGCACCGTCGTCTTTGGCCGTTGTCGCCTGGCGAATGACACTCCCGCGTTTATCGAGGACAAAGTCCGCCAGCTCGCGCTTAAGTACTACCCTTCCGCCGAGGAAGTCGAGGAGGAGATCGCCAAGGACATCAAGGGCGTCCAACTCTACGAGATTACGATTGAGCATCTCTGCGGTAAGCAGATTCAGGAAAAGTAAGCTCCAAAAGCAGGTCTCATCAATAGCAATATGGCCCGGTTCCAACCCACCTTGGAACCGGGCCATATGCTTATGAAGCGTCGGCGGCAATGTGCGCTAGCGCCTCGACGAGCTCCTGCGAGCTCACGGGTTTACTCAGGTGCGCATCCATGCCCGCCTCACGCGAAAGCCTGCGGTCGTCGGCAAAGGCGTTGGCGCTCACGGCGATAATCGGCGTGGTCGCGGCATCCTCGCGATCGAGCGCTCGAATCTGACGCGTGGCCTCAAGGCCATCGATGCCCGGCATCATGATGTCCATCAACACCACGTCGTACTCGTGCGGTGCGCTCGCGGCAAACGCCTCAACGGCAGACTCGCCATCCTTAGCATGCGTCACAACGGCACCGGCACGGCTGAGTGTAAACTGCGCGATCTCGGCATTCAGATCGTTATCCTCTACGAGCAAAACGCGCAAGCCCTGGAGCGCATCGCCATCGCCCGCATCCGCGCGAACTGCCTGAGGAATCTCGGAGCGTTTGCATTTCTCGAACGGCAGACGGATGGTAAACGTCGTCCCCTGCCCCAAGACGCTCGTAAAGCTCATGGTTCCGCCCATAAGCTCGACCAACTGTTTTGCGATAGGCGCGCCCAGGCCAGTTCCCGATGAAGCGCCTTCCACCTGTTGCTCCTCGCGGCAAAACGGCTCGTAGAGGTGCTGTTGGAACTCCTCGCTCATGCCAATACCGTTATCGGCGATCGTGTATTCATAGACAGGGACGCCATCCGCTGGCTCCACCTCGCGGCACACCAGGCGGACATAGCCGCCCTGGCGGTTGTACTTGACGGCATTGCCGGCAATATTGAGCAACAAGCGCTTGAGGTGCGTCACGCTCACCCGCGCATAGGGATGATTAAGCGTCTGCTGGTCGCAGATAATTGTCACCAGACGCTCCTCGGCCTGGCGCTCCAGAATATCGCGCACTTCACAGTTGAGGGCCACCAAATTTATGGGCACGAGGTTCAGGTCGACCTGTCCGCTCTCCAGGCGACTCATATCGAGTGCCTCGTTGGCAAGGTCGAGCAGCAGTCCCGATGCCGTCCAGATTTTCGAGCGGCACTCAGTCTGCTTTTGCAGATCGTCCGCATTGGCGTCGCCAACCTCGACCATGCCGCGAATGCCGTTGATGGGCGTGCGCAGATCGTGGCTCATGCGACGCAGAAACTCTGTCTTTGCCGAGTTGGCAGACGAGGCCTCACGCGCCGCCTTTGCCAGCTTGTCGCCATAGTCGCGCTCCTGCTGCAGCAAGTCCGTCAAACGTCGACGATCAGCGCGGCGACGCACCGTCACAACAACGGCTATAACACCGCTGTAGAGCGCCAGCACGCCGGCAGCAACAGCCGCGACAACCTCAAAGTAACGCCGCGCCGAGGCATAGGTGTACACATAGAATTTGTGCGCTTTTCCAAATGTGCCCAAATACCACTCGCCGTCGGCGTTAACCAATCTGACCTTACCAGCCAGGCATCGATCCTTAATACCGTCGACAATGAAGACGTCCGTCGCAGGCAGATCGAATACGCCCAATACGGTGGGTTCAACGGCATTGGTCGCAACGACCTTGCCGTCGCTTTCGATCACGATATTGCCGCTATCGATGGTTTCATAGCCATCAAGCAAGCTCTGCAGTTTGAGTGTATTGCTTGCAACCGCCTTCGCGCTCTGATGCCTTACCGCGATAACGATGCCCTCGCCATCCTGCCGAGTCACGCAGCCAATGTCTGCGACCGAATCATCCGCAAGCGTGATGCGGGCGGTATAGGACTTAAGCGGATGAGCTGCCACCTCCAGCACGGGTGATCCTTTGAGATACGTAGCGAGCGACTCGTAGCCCACGTCATCGGTCGAGGACTCGGACACCAAATTGCCCGATGCGTCCGTCACGATCAGTGCGCTCACGTTGAACTGGTCGGCATATTGCTCCAGCGTGGCGTTATCCACCGAACCGTCGCGCTCCATATCGCGGGCAGCCTCTCCGGCGATCTCCATAACGCGAATCAGGTTTTTGGTCGTATAGGCGCTGTTGAATGCATCGTAGGAAAGGCTCTGCGTCGCCACGTAATCGACAACGTCGGCAAAGCGCTGCTCGGCTTGGGCCGTCATGTAACCGTAGCTCATCATGCCGGCAGCAACCGAGAGCGCTATCCCCAGCAGAGCGACAAGGAGCCATGCCCCTGCCGAACGATTGCCCCGCTCCTGAGCGGCGTGGTCGAGCGCATCGATCATGACAGGCCCTCCACATTCAAAAATGGCGAAGGGTCATCGAAGTACTTTGACACCAGGCGTTCCATGGTGCCATCGGCAAGCATTTCTTGGTAGGCATGAGTGAGCTTAACGTCGATGCCGCGCGTATCGTTGATATCGAAAGCGGTGCCCAAACCGACCTCTAGCAACGGCTCATCCAAAATGCGATACGTTACGCCATAGTCTTTTTCGTAGGTGAGCAGCAAGGACTCATGCGCGGCGATGGCGTCGACCAGGCCCTCGACGAGCGCCGGGTTCAGGCACGAACGGTCCGAAAAGCAGTAGAGTTCCTTGATCTGCGGAACGTTTTCATTTGTGCGATTGAGCAAAATGCCCTCGGGCTTGGTGGTGGACTGAACCGCCACGATCTTATCCTCAAGATCGGCAAGCGTGTAGATATCGCTCTGGGGATCGACCGCGACCACCTGGCGACTCGCAAGGTACGGGCCAGCCCAACGATACTCGTTTTCGCGACCCGTCATGCTAAAGCTGCCCATGACGCAATCGAGCTCGCCGTTCGCCAGCAGCTCTTTCTTCTTTTCCCAATCGATCAGCTGGTATTTTGGCTTGTAACCAATGCGGGCCAAAGCCTCGGTTAATATCTCGACGTCCAGGCCAACGATATCGCCGTACTCGTCGGCATACACAAACGGTGGATAGAGGTCGCTGCCGACGTTGAGCGTCTTAAGATTGTCGTCCTTGACCTGCGAGGCTTCCAGACCTTTTGATGCAGACGTCGAGGCTTCGTCATTCGACCCAGAGCAGCCGGCTATCGCTATGACAAAGGCGCTCGCCACTGCAAGCGCAACAAACAACGAAATGGCGACCGAGCGACGGGGTCTTTTCATCGAACTCCAGACGATCCTGTTTACAGACTGAAATGGTTAAAGATAATAGCAAACAAAACCACACGAGTGCCCAATTGTTACAGACGCTTTACCATGTGGGACCTTCTAGCCGACTTGGCAGAAGGCCCCACACGCAGCGCACGCTTACCGTGCATTAAAAACGTAGCGGTCCAGGCGGTCGCACGCTTCCCTCACGCGCGAAAGCGGCAGCGCCAGATTCACGCGAATGTGGCAGGGCCCGTGGAACGGGCGGCCGTCCTGATACCCCACGCCCACGCGCGCTCCCTCGTCGAGCAGCCACTGAATATCGCGGCCATGCTCGCGGCACCACTCGGTGCAGTCCAGAAACACCATGTACGTGCCCTGCGGACGCGAAAACGCGACGCCCTTCCAGTGTTTTTCTGCATACGTGCAGAAGTACTCGATATTACCGGCAAGCACCTGGTTGAGCTCGTCCACCCACTCGTAGCCTTGCGGCTGGTAGGCACCGATAAGCGCATGCATGGAGAGGACGTTCATCTCGTTGTAGTGAGTCTTGTTAGACACAGCGCACACGCGGTCTCGCAGCATCTCGTTGTAGATGATGTGGTAGCTGCCGACCAGGCCCGCCAGGTTGAACGTCTTGCTCGGTGCGTAGAGAGCAACCGTGCGCATGCGGGCATCCTCGCTCACCGACTGCGTCGGGATATGCTTGTGACCCGGCAGAATGATATCGGACCAAATCTCGTCCGAGATCACCACGCAATCGTGCTGGCGATAGATGTCCATGGCGCGCTCGATCTCGTCGCGTCCCCATACGCGGCCGCAGGGATTGTGCGGCGAGCAGAACACCGCGGCATGAATGTGGTTTTCGGCGAGCTTGCACTCCATGTCCTCACAGTCCATGCGCCACACGCCCTGGTCGTCGAGCTTAAGCGGGCTGTGGACAATGCGATAGCCCGCGGCTTCGATGGACTTGGTAAAACCGATGTAGGTGGGGCTATGGACCAGCACCGCATCGCCTGGCTGGACATACGCGCGCAACGTCGACACGACACCGCCCAGCACGCCGTTTTCGTAGCCGATATGTTTAGGGTGCAGGCCCTCGACGCCATTGCGGCGACTCTGCCATTCGATGATGCGGTCGAAGTACTCGGGACGCGGGTTAAAGTAGCCAAACATGGGGTGCTGGGCGCGCTGAATGATGTGCTCCTGGACCGTGGGCACCGTGGCGAAGTTCATATCGGCCACCCACATGGGAATGCGGTCGAAGCCCTCGTCGGGCGCGTTCGGAGCCATACCGGGGATTTCACCCCAAGAGTCAACGGCGATGGAGTCCATGCCGTGGCGGTCGATAAGCGAGCTAAAGTCGTATTTCATGCTGAGCTCCCGTGCAAAGTGGACTGTTTCGATAGGCGTTATTGTCCACCAGCGTGGGCGGTTTTGGCACGGGGTTTGGCGCTTAATTTGACGGGTGCGGACGGACGGCTGGTTAGTCTTGCGCGTCGTTGACGGCGACTACGGTTAGCTGGGTTTCATCGACCGTAAACGATATGTCGAGCCCGGCGAAAGCCAGATGATAGACGCGGTTTGGCTCGTGCTTGCTGCCCGCGCGGCGCGGATCTTGGCGAAGAACCTCGACCAAGCCGGGGAGCTTTGCAGGCGGGACCATATCCTGCAGCGCCTGCGGGAACTCGACGTCGAGCTCTTGCCACGGCGCGTCTTCAATCCAGCCGTCCGTCGCATCCGGGTGACAGTCCGCAAACGGAATGTAGGGCTTGATATCGTAGATGGGCGTGCCGTCACGCAGGTCGGCCCCCAGCACATGGATGATGGGACCGTCGTCGGTAAGCTCCACGCGGTCGAGCTTAACGCAGGTAAGCCCAATGGGATTAGGGCGAAACGGACTGCGCGTGGCAAACACGCCCACGCGCTCGGCTCCGCCCAGACGCGGCGGGCGCACGGTTTTCGACCACTTGGCATTGGTGCCGGACCTGTCCTGCGTCTTGGCATCGGTAGCTATGTCCTTAGCCGTGCCGCCGGGCGTGCCGTTTTCGAAGCGCCACAACAGCCATAGGTGAGAGAAGGAGTCCAGACCCTCAACCGCTGCATTGGAGGCAAATTCCGGCTCAAAGACGATGCGTCCCTGCAGATGGGGCGCCAAAAAGCTGTTGCGCGGAATGCCGAACTTCTGCGGCAGGTCGGTATGTATGTGTGCAATAGGTTCCATGCCGGTCATTGTACGGCATGGAGGTGTGGGGCGTTGCGCGCAATTCTTAGCCGCGGTCTCCCGTCGTGCAACCAACGGTTGCTTGGAAGGGTGCCTGCCGCCGCGTATGCTTAAGCCATCAACCAGCAGAAAGGAACCGCTATGGCCTTTGCAGAAAAGCTCATTGCCATCCGTCGCGCCCATCACCTTACCCAAGAGCAGCTCGCCGCCAAGCTCTTCGTCACACGCCAAGCCGTCAGCCGTTGGGAGCGTGGCGAGGTCACACCGGGCATCGACATGATGAAGCTCATCGCCGCCGTGACTGGCGAGCCCCTGTCTCATCTGCTCGAAATGCCCGAGCGCTATTGTCAGAGCTGCGGCATGATACTCACGCCCGAAGACAGCGGCACCGACGCCACGGGCGCCACGACCGATCATTACTGCAAGTGGTGCTACGACCACGGCAAGTACACCTACGACACCACCATGGAGGCAATGATCGAGGATTGTGCCCCGCGGCTGGCGCAAAACACCGGCATGTCGCTCGACGAAGCCGTCTCGCTCATGGGCGCCGTCCTGCCGCAACTGGAGCGCTGGCGCACCGTGCGGGAAAACGAGGAGCGCTACGGCGCCGAGGCGCGGGCGCGCTATGGCGATGAGGCTATCGATGCAGCAAACGAAACGTTACTGGACATGGATCCTCAGACATGGAACGACATGAAGGAACTTGAACGCGCTGTTCTGGGCCAGCTTTCGATTGCCATGGGCATTGGCGACCCAGAGAGTAACGAGGCCCGCAAACTTGTCGCAATGCACCGTCGGTGGATTGCCCTTAACTGGGGACACGAGCCCCAAGACGAAGCATACCTGGGCCTCGCGCACGGCTATCTTGCCGATCAGCGCTTTGTTGACTACTACGACAAGCCCTGCGGCACCGGAGCCACGGCGCTTCTGGTCCAGGCCATCGAGTCGTCGTTGACGCGCGCATAGACCGCGGCGGCTTTGGGTATTTCAATCGAAACCTCAACCGATTGGAGACCTATGGCTACTGATCATGAACTCGCGCTCTACGTTATGACTGGCTGCCCGTATTGCATAAAGGTCAAGCGCTTTTTGGCCGATAACGGCGTGACCATTCCCGAGCGCAATATCTCGACCGATACCGAAGCCGAGCAGACGCTCATCGCCGTCGGCGGAAAGCGCCAGGTTCCCTGCCTGTTCATCGACGGCAAGCCGCTCTACGAATCGAGCGACATCATCGCGTGGGCGCAAGAGAACCTGCTCTAGCACGCAACCGACCACCCCAACCCATACGGTCAAACATGTACACCAGCATCCAAAGTCGACATTTTTCGACCTCTTTGGATGCTGGCGTACAGCTTTTTTGCAGGTAGTCATCGGGGACGTTCTTACATGACTAGTCGTTAAAGAACGTCCCCGATGACACGGTGGCCCTGTAATATGAGAAAGCCATTGTCAATAGGCGTGTTTGTTCGAGCCCGGTTTTAAACCGGGCTTTTTCGTTTCCCGTCGGGAGGGCCCGCGCACGCTGCACGTTTAGTCGACGCTAATATGAGAAAGCCATTGTCAATAGGCATGTTTGTTCGAGCCCGGTTTTAAAC
>UQJA01000022.1 GCA_900541285.1 uncultured Collinsella sp. | reverse complement strand
GACCTGTTGCCCTCGACCATCTACCGCTGGGTCTCGGCGGGCTACGACGGCATGACTAACACAGGATGCGCGGGGACGAGAGAACGCTCGCCTACATGGCGAAGCGCAAGTCCGACGGCAAGACAAAGCGAGAGATCATGCGCTGCCTTAAGAGGTTCACAGCCAGGGAGGTTTACCCAACGTTGCGGCGCCCCATGAGGTTGAAGTACGCCCGGGGCTCGATACTGGCGGACATGCGAAAATCGCTCGGATTGACCCAAAAGCAGGTTGCCCGAGAGCTTAACGTGCCGAATGTAAGGCTCAGCGAAATAGAAAGAGAAGTATGCCCCCACGAGGAAATCAGACGCGAATACGACCGCTACTTGAATGCTAAAATGTCGTCCGATAAAGGACTTGACAGCCTATAGCAGCGTCATTCGGCACGCGATTCGTTAACCCTGGGGCTTAAAGCTGCCGAATGTCTACTTCTTTAGTGCTCCATTTACCTCCCCGTTCAATAATCTTCACTTGAAGCCTGACGGTGGCCCAATCATTGGATAACATATTCTTAAATGACAGTTAATCGTCAATCGAAGAGGTCAAAGCGGGGACGGAAAGTGTCGAAGACAAGCAGAAAGCCAATCTCAGCATATGTCGAGCGAAGACTCTGGGCGGAGTCTGCCGGCAAATGCATGAATCCAGATTGTCGGGCCGATCTATTCATCAGCAATGGAGACATTGCTGAACGAGCCCATATCGTCCCATATTGCAAAAGCGCAGAGAACACGTTCGACAACCTTATTCTCATCTGTCCAAACTGCCATACGAATTTCGACAAAAACTCCGCTTTCACGGCAGATGAAGTGAGGAAATGGAAGTCGATTCGTCACGCAGAAATTGATCGCGTTTTCGGAAAGACGTTCAGTTCCTTCGACGACCTGCGCAAAGAGGCCGCACCTCTGCTCGCCCGAAACAAGTCGATATATGAGAATTACTACATGAAGGACAAGCGAAGACTGTGGGATGTTTTTGAAAAGGAAATAATCGTCAACAACCGAAAACTTTGCACGCTGTTCGAATCGAACTTGTGCCTGTTCCAGAACCACAAGGACAATTCCTTCTCCAACCAGGCCGCTGTCCGCGATTTTATCGACCATGCTAAGGAGTTCGAAGCCACCAGAGATAATACGGAAAGACAAAGGTCTATTCTTTTCCCCGAGGTCATCAACTCCATCTTCGGAATCCAGCCCATAGAAGGTGACCTGCTCCCCTCTGCAGAATCCCTAGAGCTGCTAATCAAAAAGCTTGACGAACAGGGGCGATTTATAGATGTTTCTCTAGATGCAGAACATCCATTGTTGCAAATAATAGAAAACGGGAAAGAGGCGGTAGTTTATCTTGACGATACGCCGCGTATCCGACAGATGTACTATGACGCCCGCTGCTTCAGGCGTGCCGAGATGAGGCTAGACAGCTTGATTTTTGCCCTAAAGTACTTCCGCCTGTGCGGAAAGAAAGCAACTCGCAAGTCGAAGACAAACCTTAGAGAATATATAGCGAAAGGAAAATGCTTCTTATTCGTATACGAATACTGTCTGAGCTATGCAGAGTTGGCCCGTTTAGCACCGGCAGAACATACCGTTGTCGTCAACTTACATAGATGGAACGGTAAGCAATGCATCTCCGAAGAAGCCCAGGTGTTTGCGGGGCAAATTAACGTGAAGCTCCTCGATATGGATAGCTTCTTCCCATTCGTTCGCAAACTATGAACTATTTGAGACTCATAGACATTCTCGACAGCAACCTAGAACTGTTCTCTCAGTTTGATCATGTCTATCTGTTCGGATCTGCGCTGAGTGGTTCAGAGCTCAGTGCAGACAGTGATATTGATTTGCTGCTACTGTACTCGAAATATTCCGATCAACTTGTCTCCGGATGCGAACAGATATCCCAAAAGTTAGGTAACGAGACCGGTAGAGTAGTCGACTTAACGGTCCTCGGCATCGATGAAGAGCGACATGTCGGATTCTTGGATAGAATCTCGCCTCATTATAGAAAGATAAAATGACCATTTGGTAGAACACCTGGCATAGCCTGTCGTACAAAATGCTTTCTGCGTGGATTCCGGCAGAAGAGAAGAAGGCGTCAACGGTCGCGCCTGCATGTTCGGCACACGGCGTATCGCACTCTGGCGGGACCCCGGCTCTGGGCGCCAATCCCGCATCGACAAGATGAGGTACCCTGAATTCATAATGAAGCTTGCGAACTGTCAGTGGTAGCGTGAAACTGTTCAGTTTCACGCTACCACTGACACCCGGCGGCCCAAGAGCCTTCGCCCCGCTCGTAGGCCTGGTACCACCCCGTCGGGGATGACCCCTTATCGGGCGAGACGGCGAGCTCGCTGTCGAGGGACAGCCCGAAGCGATCATCCGATGCCGCACAGCAACAGGTCTCCGAGGAGCTCGAATGGACACCTGCCAGCGAGTCCAGCAAGCGGGCAAGAGTTTACGTGGCTGCAGCATACTACAACGTCGTAGGGGCTCAGAGCACCGCCACTACGGCTTTTGGGCAGAATGCGCCTGAGCTGCTCGTGGTTGCGCTCACATGCCGACTACTGGTTGGATCTCATCGCGTCGCAGCAGAACACGCGGCAGCGCCGAGCTCCGCTTTCGAGACACCAGCGCTCCAGGCCCTTCCAATCATCGAACTCGACTCCTCAATCGACTAGCAGGATGCCGAAGATAGCCTCGAAGGCAGCAACAGAGCCTATGAGACTCTCTATATGGTCGAGGCAGGCAACGATGGCTGCCGGAGCTGGCATGACGCTTGCGCAAATAGATTTGGAACGCCCGGGCCACGATGTGTGCGCTCAGGATGTCGTAGGTGTTGCGCTCGTAGCCCTCAACGGAGTCACATTGGACCACGCGCGACCTGTCGGCAAGCGAGAGCGCCTCGAATTCGACGTAGGTACGGCCAGTGCGGTCAACCCCGTCGCGCCCAGCACCTTCGACATCCCTGCGCTTACGCTTCCTCATACGGTCCTTTCGCGGGAGAAGCAGGTAAGGCGCGCCTGTCCCTCTCCTGATAGGAGCAGGCACTGCGCACGCACACAGGAAGCTCGTCAGCATGTGTGGCCCATATGGTCTCGTAACTCTGCCCCCGCCTAAACAAAGGGACCGCAATCGCGACCATGGCGGCGAGCTCGTCAGCGGTGAGACATAACCCTTCACGGGCCGCGGACAGGCGGGGGGGGTAGGGAGCGGCGGGGGGGCACCTGCTTGCGTAGCGACACTTGGGGTAACCGCACCCACTCCTGTTCCGACAGCCGAGATGACAGGCGTAGGGCCATACCTCTGTGACGAGACAAACTGCGATAGAGCGTACGCGCGCGCAGCGTCTCGAAGGAGTGGCCACGCCCCATCATGTTAGTCTCGTTGATGAGGCGGTTCGCGCATTCCGTGTAACCGTTCGAGATGCGGCTCGGACAATCCCGGTAGTTAAATATGAACTCGCGGTGGTTCTCCACGGCCTTCGCAAGCCCCCGGAAGGGATCGTAGGCCTTGTCATCGGGGATGGATGCCTTCCACGCATCGAATGCATCCTCGGCATCCTCCCGCGAGAGCGGGTGCTCGTCGTAGATGTCGAAGAAGTCCTCTTTGAGGTCGTATGCGGTCATGAGGCTCGAGCAGCCCGCCTCCGATCGAAGCTGGCACAATGCCGATGCCTCGTAGGGGCCGAGGTCCCGGGCGCGCTTCCTCAAGGCGTAAGCCAGCGACCGCGGCGGCCACTACCGGTGGCAGGGCCGGATCGGCTATGCGCCGCCCAGGACCTCGCGCGCTCGATGTCGAGAAAGGGGTGCTCACCCGACAATTCAAGGACGGAGGGCTTCGGCAGGCTGAAGGTGGAGCTCTTCTACGGAAGGGGCTGGGACGATGTTGGCATGAGGGAATTCATGAAGATGCTGTACGCCTATCTGGTCTGGTATCGCGACAAGCGCTGCAAGAGCGACCTGGGCTATATGAGCCCGATGCAGTACCGAAGAAGCCTAGGTCTTGTAGCGTAGGAACACGGTCCAGGATTTCCACCGCGCTCCCAATTGACCGATTTCCCATGAACGGTAACAGGAGGCAGAGGCCGACGCGCTGACCTACCTGGACTTCCCCTACGAGCGCCACGCGAGGCTGCGCACCGACAACGTTCAGTAGCGCGTCAACCTTGAGCCATAGCACAGGCCCTTGAGAGGTTCACGAGCTCCCCCGCGATGCGGCAGATCCTCGGCTGCCCCTCAAAGAGAACGCAGAAGATACGGTCGAGGTCGACCGCGTCGACCAAACCGTAGTGACAGTCCGCATGCAGCGTACAGGCCCTTTCGCGCGGGTCGCCATCCGAGCCCTCGTCCGGTTTATGATGGCGCACCTCGACCCAGAGGCCCTCCGACACGTCGTCGAACTTGAAATCGAGCTCTACCTGAACGCTTTCACCGAATACGTCGCCCAGAGCGAACTCCGGCACCTTCGTCACAAGCCCGTCCATCCACTCAATCTCGATCATCGCGCGCACGTCGCAACCTCCTCCGGTAGGAGGCCGGCACCTTAAGCCGCCATTATCCATACGGACAGAATGCGACAGCAGGGTGAAGCTCATTCGCACATCAGGGCGACGACCCCTCGCCTACCCCATGCATCGGAACCCCATGTTTCCGCAATCTGATCCGTCGGGCGATTCCCTGCTGGGACAACACGAAACTGGTCATCCTACGCATTAGACCAAGCGAAACCCGTTTTATCCCGAGAAGCCCTCCCCTAGATACCCATTAGCGATAAGGAACGCCGACAGGGACTCCACAGCGTCTTCGTCGCAAATCCGACAACGCCCCTCCCTATCGCACATGGAATCCAAGCCAGCTTCGGGGTCGCCGCAGAACTCATCCAGAGGGGTTATCCGAACGATCGACGACGGGGCACCCCGCCGCCAGCAGGCAGGGAGGCGATAACCTCGCGGGCACCCCGCACGCAGACCCCGAGCGCCTGGTAAACCAGATTATTGAATACGGACTCCTTCAAACCGCCGCCCTGCAAAAACCCATCCCATCGTCCGGCTGGAGTCGACACAGATCGAGCTCCTTCAAAGTCGCGGTGAACTCGACAACATATGGGCGCGCGGCGTCCTTCCATCTCCAAACCGCCTCGTTCCCATGCCCGACGACCTCTTCCAGAGCCCATATGGCCTCGGGATACCGCGAAAGCGTGGAGTACTCCCGGATGCACGACTTGTGGATGAAGGAGTTCACGAGGGAGTCTTCCGCCAGAATGTACAGAAGTCCATCTATCGGCTCCGAGGACTCCCGTCCGAGGAAGGCATCATCGACCAGGTCCAGGCTGAGCCTTCTCCCGTCGACAGACACGGTTCGGCTCGCCTTGTCGAAATGAACCCCGCAGCCCTCGAAAAGACGCGTAAGCGCACTAGGACGCGAGAGCACGTCCCCGATTCCGAGAATCCCGCTCTCGCGAATGGACGCGCAGCCATCCGTGTTGGCCGTGACGTGCCTGAGGTGCAGCAGCAGGTCGTCGGGGGCGAGGGACTCCCCCAGCCTCTCCCGGACATCGGCGTACGTCCCAACCTCGTCGCTGCGAAAACGCAGCTGCATATCTCCGAACTCGCACCCATCGATGCGCAGGGCGTCGAACAAGAACCTCTACACCCCGTCAATGGTAAAGATGCCGAAATCGATCACGCTTATCCCTCAGTCCGATCGCAATCATTTGTTCTGCTAAATGGTGAATCTTCTCCCCAAAGGTTATAGTCTCAGCGAGCTGATCGTTGAGCTTCTTGATCTGCTTGTTCAACTTTACGCGTTGCGAGATATCAACTTGTGCCACGGCTTCCTCTAGGTGAGCGAGCTGCGTGCGGTACCGTTCTTGCTGTTCATGGACATAATTAGTGCGTACGCGGACCAGCAGGTCTGGCTGGTAGCGATGCATGTAAATAAGGCACTTGAAGCCGTTTTTCTTACCGAAATCAAGCATCCAGTAGATGGGGCGCTTCTGGTAGGTTGAGCAGTGATCCTTGTAGAAATCTTTGAGGAAGTAGTTGCGAATAATCTCACGCGGCGTGCACTTACCGTCCAGGGCATCAGACACAAAACGGAGATTCTCTTCCAGAGCATCCTCAGCACACACGTCGCGCACGAAGTCCACGAAGCGGCCGATCGCGTCAAAATGTTGGTGTAAGGGTGACGCCCCAGCGGCCGCTTAACGAAGAGCGGCCCTCGTCCTAGAATCTGAAATCACCACAACAACAGGTTCTAGGAAAGGACGAGGACCGCTATGGAAATCTTATCAGACCCGACGCCGGACATGCTCGCCATGCCCCGTTTCGACGACGGCGCCATCGACATGCAGGAGCTGCTCAGGCGCCTCGCCGAGCAGGTCGTGAACGCGGTGATGGACGCCGAGGCCGACCAGCTGTGCGGGGGCGGCATCAGAGCGGGCGAGCCAAATAAATACTAATTTCCAGAAACGCTCAAGCGTTCCCTCACGATGGGATCGAAGTCCCTCAGACGCTCGGATTTGATGACGATGCCGAGATTCAACATGTCCTGAACGCTCACGTGGGCAATCGTGGATACGGTGATGTCTCCGAGAAGAGTTCTGATGGGCACAGCCCGAAGGATGCCAAGTAGATAGAGCCTCTTGCCCATGACCACAGCATCGTTCTCCAAATAAGTACCCTCGTTGTAGAGAAAGACCGGGGAACCGCTCGATCCCGGGTAGCACGCCATGTCAACCAGGAACTCTTTCTGCCCCTGATAGTCGTACCTATAGGGCGTCGCCGTGATACCCCGACGGACGATCGGCAGGTTGTTGGCCTCATCCCAAATGCCGTTGGGGTATCCGACCATGGTCACCTCGTCCATACAGCCCATGTCTTGAATCTGCTTATCCGTCGGCAGAAGCTCCAAGCTGAGCGGTATGGTAAGCAGATGCTTCCCCGCCCGGATAAAACCATTCAGTGCGGGACCGATGGGTAAGACGCACAGGTCAACACTTTCGTCAGGGTGTGCGATCCAGTCGCTCTCGGAGCCCCGCATGGTAAGTTGCTCGTTTATATTGAGCAGGTTTCCGTTCTCGTCAGATCTCGAAAAGATGACGCGATACTCGTACGCGCCCTCGACCACGTGCCTGTTGGTCACGATTGCCGGCACATAGGTCTTTCCGTCGTCGCAGAACTTGAAAAAGAAACCCGTTCCAACTGAGCAACCTCCCGAGGCCAACGAAGCTTCGATGCGAATCGTCGTGTGCAGAAGCTGCTCAGATAACTGCATGGGTTTCCTTTCATTTGGACAAATAGTATATCGATTGCACCCTGAGATACCCTTCCGTAATCAATCAGTATTGCCGCTTTGGGCACGTCCTCGCGCGGGGGGGGACGCGAGCCAAGTCGAAAAAGGCAGTTAACCGGCGGCTATTCATGCCTTGATTTAGAACCGCTCGAGAATCTCCGCGGCATTCTCTCGCAGATAGATATCTAGGTCCGGCACGGCAAACTGCACGTAGCCCCTCTGTGGAGCCTGAATAACCTCTCTTTGTAGCAGCTTAGCCCTAATAGAGCTGACCTCATTGGTCTTTTTACCCATACGTTTAGCAATCTCAGATGATTTGGACTGCTGCTTATCCTCGCACATGGCCAAAAGATATTTGATATCGTTGAGTCCAAGTCCAGAAATCGCGGGCTCGTGAACAACATCGTGAAAACGAGCCTCTGCCAGCGCAATGCCTTCGATAACATCGCGCTCGCTCACGTTGGCACTTTTGACACGATGCAAGTTGGCGCGCTGCCAAATGGAGTAACCGACCAGTTGCACCAAATAGGCATAGCCCTTCGTGGCCTTAGCGGCTCTCGACAGCAGATCGTCCTCTATGGTCAAACCAGTCGCTATAAAGCTATCGCCCATAGAGAGCGCTACCTCCACCTGGTTGATAGGCGCCAGATCTTCGGGGAGGGCACGACGCAAGAATGTAAGTGCCTTGCCGTTAATAAGATCCATAACACCAGCGGGCAATCCGGCAAATGCGAGAGCAATATCGACTTTCTCCCCTATTAGAAGCTGCACAGCAGAAGCAATAGCGCGCATATCGTCAATCGGGGCATCCTGCACCTCATCTATTGCAATAAACAGGCCCTTGGAAGACTTTGCGGCCGAGCCAAGCAACTTTCTAAGACTCGACTCTTTTGGCACAACGTCGAATTTAGCGGAAACAAAGCCGGCATTTACGCCGACTGAAGCATTGGTCGCAAGGGAGGATTCTGCAATCTGATCCTTCAGGTCCAGCAATAGGTTGGGACCAGCAGAAACAATAGCCGTCTTCCAGCCAAGCTCTCGTGCACGATCTCTAAGATCACAGAGCAAAACAGTTTTTCCGGAACCCCTTGGCCCGGCAACGCGCATGAGCCTCGCAGGTGCACCAATTCCCGAATTCAAACTCTCGGTAAACTCAAGGGCAATATCATCACGACCAATT
The DNA here is from genome assembly GCA_900541285.1 of uncultured Collinsella sp. GTDB lineage: Bacteria > Actinomycetota > Coriobacteriia > Coriobacteriales > Coriobacteriaceae > Collinsella. Next base: position 10,817 of record UQJA01000022.1, on the reverse strand, counting down.
ATGCGCGGAGGCTCAGCGCCGGCAGTGGGACGAAACGGGTTATGGAATATTGTGGCGCTCACTTGTTTGCCTCTCAAGGAAATCGATTATCGGTCAATCTTAGCTTTATTAGTTTATCGCAACTATATCGGATTATATCGAGTTGTATAAGCCTGTACAAACTTATCGTAGAAGTATCGAGCCATCGTAATGTAAACTAACAAATAGCCTAAACGCTGCCTTCTTCCCAACTCATGGCGAAGTCAAGCTGAGGGCCTTCTAACAACCATTGTCTAAAGCGAGAAGTACTCACTCTCGGAAGACAAGTTAGGCCCCAACCATGGATCACCCGTCAAGAAGAGCTCCGGCCAGCGCTGCATGAACAGCGCTTGCTCGCGCTTCCAGCGGCGCAGCTTTTTCTCGTTGGCCTCTTCCCTGCCGCGCGAGGTGAACTCGTAGTGATACAGCTCGGCATAGGGCGTATAGATGGTTCGATAGCCCGCCTCCCACACGCGCAGACAAAAGTCCGCGTCGTTAAAGCCGACGGCGAATTCCTCGTCGTAGCCTCCGACCCGCTCAAATACGTCGCGTCGGACCATCTGACAGGCACCAGTTACGGCGCTAAAGTTACCGGGGCGCACAGCGCGGGCAAGATGGCCCTCGCGCTTTGCCGAGAAGTCCTGGTTGGCATGGGCAAGTGCGCCACGCACGCCAACCAAGATGCCGGCATGTTGCACCAGATGATCGGCAAAGTAGAGTTTGGCGCCCACCACGCCCGCATCGGGACGCTGCAGATACCCCATCATCTCTTCGATAAAGTCCGGACTTATGACCTCGGTATCGTTGTTGAGCAGCAGCAGATAGTCGCCCCTGGCATGCTCCACGCCAAAGTTAACGATCTTGGAGTAATTGAACTCACCCGGCCAGTACACAACGTGTGCGATGCCCTTACCTTCGGATGCAGCAGTCACGCGCTCTGGCAGGGTTTCGTAATACGCAAACGTCTCCGGGGCTTTGCTGTTGTTCTCCACCAAGACGATCTCGTAATTGGCATACGTTGCCTTCTGAGCGATCGACATCACGCAGGCATCGAGCGTCTCAACGTGGTCCTTGGTGGGAATCACAATGCTCACCAGCGGCGCAGACTCCGGCAGCGCATAACGCATGTGATAGACAAACGGCGTCTCGGTCTCCTCGACCGTTCCGCAAATGCCCAGCGCGTTAAAGTGGCGCTGAAGCGCAAGGCGCCCGGCTTCAATAGCATACGGCTTACTATCGGCAGAACCGTCGGCGGTCGATCCCGGATGCACGCGCCAGTGATACAGCACATGCTCAACGTGCTCAAAGCGCGCGCCGGCTGCAAGGCAGCGGAGCGTCAGGTCGTAATCCTGGGCGCCCGCAACGTCTTCTGGGGACATACCAATGTGATCGATGAGCGCCTTCTCCACCATCAGGAAATGCGTCACGCAGTTATGGCTATAGAGCAGATCGACGTTGAGCCGTGTCTTAAAGACCGGCTGGCCCCACTCCCCCGTTTTCTGAAACATGTCCTCGTCGCAGAACAAGACCTGGGGGCGCTCGCCCTCGGCCGCCTTATTCAGCGCGGAAACATACTGGAATAACGCGTCCGGCTCCAGAATGTCGTCATGGTCCAGGAACGCGATGTAGTCGCCCGTCGCTTGCTCGATACCTGCGTTGGTGTTGACCACAATGCCGCCGTTGCCGGGCAGCCCGATGCGACGAACGCACTCGTCGTGAGCACCTGCCGCAAGGTCGGCAACCGCGTCCCATTCGGGCGAGGCATCCATAAGGAGCAGTTCCCAGTTGTCATAGCTCTGGGATAGCACAGAGTCCAGCAGCTCGCGCAGGTAAACCCGATCGGTCTTATAGCACGGCACCACAATGCTCACGAGCGGTCTATAGGCAAAGGCCACCGAAGTGACACACTGGCACGCCAAATCGCCCGGCTTTGCGCGATGCCGCTCAAACCAACGTCGATAAGCTGCGTCGTCTGCACGCGCGTCCTTCATACGGTTCCAGCTGTCGTCGACCATGCCGTTGTACAGGCGACCATCCATGGCGCAAAACCCGCTCTGGATCTGCTCTGTGGGATCGCTCACAATCGCGACAAAATCTCGTATATCCTGAGGCATCTCAACACTCAGATACGTTTTATTGACGCGGCAACCGTTGCGCTGCGGCACATCGACCTGCGATTCAAACACATGCACGGTGACATCGATGGCATTCATATGCGCATCGAAGATCTGGAGCTCAGGCGCGCACTGGAGGACTCCCGCCCATGTGACCTCATAGCGCCACACGGCGCCCGAATCGGCCGGAAGATAACGGACAGCATCGATCTCGTAGCGGCCGCAGCATTCGCCACGCTGCGCATCGCGGATAAGCGCGCACAGCGCAGGCTTTGCTTTGTAGTTAATCTTGGATTCCAGCTTGGCCACGCGGCTATCGAGGCGAATGGAGCCCAACCTTTGGCCACCGGATGCAAAAACGACATCCATCGACGAGCCATCCAAAAACGGAAGCACCAAGACGGCGAGCTCGTGCTCGTAACCGGAAACGAAAGGACAAAGCGCCAGCACACGGCCATGATCGACCGGGAGCACAAGCGACGGCACACAAGAACCGCTCGTAGTCGCATGGGCAAACGCCTGAGAACCCTCCCGCTCGATAAGCGCGGCGACATCCTGACCGGCAAAACGAAGCAGTACAAACAGACGGCCCTGACTGCGGCAAAGTGCCAAACGTTTGATACTCATCTACACTTCTCGCTTTCCCAGGGCGTTCGCTGCCATGCGTTTGCAGGCACCCAGGCGCCCAAACCTCAAGACGTCGTAATCGAACATGAGCTTTTTGCACAAACGAGCAGCAGGGGCCTTACCGATAAGTGCCGCGCGCACCATGGCGGCAACCGAAGGAGCACATTGTGCGAGCGCAGCATCGTTGTCCACGGCAGAACCGTTAAGCGCCGCGGCAACGGCAGCAAACACTTTGCCGCAGTCCGAACCCAGCAGCCTGAGCGCGTCGTACAGCACCAGATCGCACAGGAAATATGCCAGGTCATCGGCATGTTGAGCATCGAGACCGTCGCGCTGCCAGTCAGCCAGCACCGCGGAGTAAATCTTCACGTGCTCCAGCAGGCGCGTCTCGTCGTCATAGCGCATGGTGTCCATGAGCGAGCCCTTGCGCGCCACGCGGTAGTCGTACAGCTTGTTCGAAATAAGCGCGGTCTTGCGCGAGCGACCGTACACGGCAAAATCGAAGACCTGGTCCTCGCCATACTTGACGGTTTCGTCGAACACGATCCCGTTGCCCAGCAAAAACTCACGCTTGCAAGCGGTGCGCCATGCAAAGGGGCGAGACGCTTCTTTAAACAGCAGGTCGGAGCTATAGCCTTCAAACGACACATCGCGCGGGCTCAGCACATAGTTAAGCCACGGATACCCTGCCTCCAGCGGATACGGATTCGCGCCAAAGGTCAAAACGTCGCAGTCCTCGCGCCCAAAGGCATCGACGATCACACGGCATGCATCGGGCGTAAAACGGTCGTCGGAATCCAAAAACGCGACGATAGGAGCCCAGGACGCAGCGATACCCGCGTTACGGGCGCTCGACAAACCACCGTTGGGTTTATCAATCAGCGTAAAGCGCGCGTCCTTTTCGCAATAGGCAGCCGCAATATCGCGCGAACCGTCCGGCGAGCCATCGTTGACCAGCACGCCTTCCCAATCGGGCGTGTCCTGCGCAAGCAGGGAGTCCAGGCACCAGGCCAGGCACTCCTCCACTTTATAGATGGGAACGACAACGGAAATCTTGGGAGTAGCCATAGTCACTCACTCCTACTGTGCGGCCGGAACGTCATCGGGATGCGGGTTGTCGCCGTAGGTGCGCTGATACGTCAGCACGCGCCAGACCAGCGGCAGGCCGCCAATCTTAAAGTAATGCTTAAACGTATTGAGCTTGCCCGGCTTCTTAAAGTCAAAGCGCGAATCGATATAGGCGCGGGGCGACTTGACCATCAGGCGCAAGTCGGTCTCGCCACGCGGATCGAACAGCGACAGGTCAAAGCGACCGGCATCCCAATCGGCCTTGAGCTCGGGAGATGCCTTCTTCCAAAACTGCTCACGCAGTTCATCGACCAGACGCTCGTCATTCCAGCGGTACGTATCGACCTTCATGCGCATTAAAATGCCCTGGAGCTGAGCCTTGAGCTCGGGACGCTCGGTCAAAAATCGCTGCATCTCGGCATATTCGTCGCACACGCAAAACACCTTGTTGGGCGAATTAACGGAGCTCTTCTCGTTATCCTGGCGATAGCACAAAATGGGGTCCGCAATAAACGCGGCACGCTCGGCGCAAGCCCAAACCTTAAAGTTAAAGCCTGCGTCCTGATACGAGGCACCCGGTGTGGGAAGGAACCGAATCTGATTGTCGTTGAGGAACTCGCGCCGATAGATAGCCGACCAAATGGAAGGTTTGCGGTAGAAGATGCCCGGGCGATCGACGGGGCAATACGCGGCGCCCGTCATATGCTCGTCGATGATCCCAAACAGCTCACGGCGCTCGCTGGGCGTGGACCAATACAGATAGAAATCGCCTTTAACCACATCAGCGTGCTCGGTGTCTGCCTTGGCAACCAACTTTTGGAGCGAATCCTCGAACATAAAGTCATCAGACTCCAAAATGCCCACGTACTCGCCACGCGCCATCTCCAGGCCGCGGTTCATCGAGTCGCCGTAGCCGCTATTGGCCTTGTCAATCATCTTGACGCGCTCATCGCGTGCCATGTACTCGCGAATGATATCCGGTGAGCTATCGGTGGAGCCATCGTTGATGCAGATGATTTCGATGTCCTTGAGCGACTGTGTCACAGCGGAATCGAGGCACTCGCGCAGGTAGCGCTCAACATTGCAAATGGGAATAAGCAACGAAACTTTAGGGGTATCAGAGTTCTGCAAGAGAACCTCCTGTTGAATAGCGTGTAACAGGGTTATTTTAGCAGCCGAGTTGCGGCGGGCGGCACCGCTTGGAATTAGATAAAGCGTTCCAGGCAGGCCTTGAGACCGCGGGTCGAAAGATAGAACAGCGTGGCGTCTGCCATCGAAACGCCCGAGGTCGCCGCAACGAGCTTATGGGCAACACGGCAAACGGCGCCCTTAGCAGGCATATCCGCCCACTCCGTTCCCAAAAACGTCGTGAAATCCATATTGACGCGACCGGCCACGCGACGGAAACCATCGGCATCCAAGCGCGCCAAATCAAACACGATAAGGTCCAAGAACCAGGTAATCAGCTCTCCGGGGCACAGGTCCAAAAGGCCGTAGGCCGCCCAGTCTTCCATAACTTCCTCGAGCATCCTCATGTGTGCGTCGAGCTTTTTGGCGCGTGCCTCGGCACTGTTGAACTCGTGCGTCGCCGATTCGCTCTCCATCACGTAGTGGTAGAACCTGACCGGAATGACGACGGTCTTAGGAGCCAGCGCGTAAGCTGCGAACTGGAACGCAACGTCCTCACCCAAGGCCAAGCCGGGGGCAAAGCGAATGCCTTCGCGATTGAGCAGCTCGCGCGAAAAAGCCGCGCGACACGCATAGGGCTGTGCGTTTGCGTGGAACAGCAACTGGGGATCACGGGCGCCAAAAGTGCCCGCCTTGGGGCTCATGAGTTGCTGGACCCGCTTGGGCGCGGCGTCGGACGGCTCGCAAACGCCGCCAAAAACGGCGACCTCGGCATCTGCAGACTCCATGGCATGCAGCACGCACTCGACCGTCTGGGCGTCGATGTAATCGTCGGCGTCCACAAAAAAGACGGTCTCGCCCTCGGCGGCATCGATACCGGCATTTCGAGCGCACGAGACACCAGCGTTTTCCTGGTCAATCACCAGCACACGGTCGTCGGCCTGCGCAATTTGACGCAAGACGCCCAGCGAATCGTCAACCGAACCGTCGTTGACACAGACAACCTGAATCGAGCGCTCAGACTGTGCCAGCAGCGAGTCGAGGCATCTCTGAATGGAGCGCGCGGAGTTGTATACGGGAACGACAATAGTCGCTTTGGGAATCGAGGCCTCTCCCATACCGACCTACCCCCTCAGCGATTCGATGAGGAAGGCGGCGACCACACCAGGGCCTCCAACCGAGGCGTAATACTTAGCGCGCCCCAAGGCACCATCCGTTGCAAAGTGCGGATGCTCGTCAACCCAGCCCTCTGGATCTTTGAGGATGGCAGCGAGATTCGCGCGCTTCCACGGCTTAAGATCGTCCAGCGAAAACTCCCCGGCGTCCAAGGCCGCTTGGAACTCCTTGGCCATCTGCACGAGGAACTCCTTATAGAATTTGGGCGCCAAGCGAACGTAGTTCCACATATACGAGTCGTACTTGATGAGCTGGTTAAACTTGAGCATGCGCGCGACGTCATCACTTGCGTGGTCGCGGGCATATTCCTCTCTGATCCAGCGCTCGATCTCGGCATACTCGGTATTGACGCAAAAGACCTTGGCCGAAGAATTGACCGAGGAGCTCTCGTTGTCCTGACGATACGAAAGCACGGCATCGTGCAGGTAAACGGCTTTGTCGGCGCAGGCAATCACCTTAAAGGCAAACGACGTGTCCTGAAAGGATGCTCCCGGAGTAGGCAAGAACTTGATGTCGTTGTGCTCAAGAAAATCACGGCGGTACACGGCCGACCAAATCGACGGCTTTTGCTTAAAGAAGTGCGTCGTATCGCTCGGGTGAACCGGCTTGCCGCAGTCCTTGGGCTTAAACATCTCGTGCAGCGAGCGGCGCTCCTCGGGCTTGGACCAGTAAAAGTCAAAATTCGCCTTCGCAAAATCGGCGTCAAAGCGTTCGGCCGCTGCCAAAAGTTTCTCCAGCGCATCGGGCGCCATAAAGTCATCGGACTCCAGAATGCCAACGTACTTGCCGCGCACCATCTCGAGCCCGCGGTTCATCGAGTCGCCGTAGCCGCTGTTGGCCTTGTCAATCATCTTCACACGCGCGTCGCGCTCCATGTACTCACGGATAATCGCCGGCGAGTTGTCGGTAGAGCCGTCGTTGATGCAAATGATTTCGATGTCCTCGAGCGTCTGCGCCACGGCGGAATCGAGGCACTCACGCAGGTAGCGCTCAACGTTGTAGATGGGAATAAGCAGCGACAGGACAGGGCCGCCAGAGGAATTAGTAGACAAATGTGCTCCTTAGGAAATACCTGCCGTTAATGGTATCAAAGGGTCGTCCCGCCCGCGGGCGTTTATATAATCTATGGAGCCCGCAGAGGCAAACCGATACGAAAGGACGTCATGCAGCACAAAGCCGCACGCAACATAGTCATCGAAGCGCTGCGCTTAATCGCGGTCGCCACGCCCATGGCAGGTTCCTGCGTTTTATTCAAACCTTGCCAACATGGCGCAGCGACCCTTTACAATAGGTGCCGTCCAAACGACGCATTCGATAGCTTCCGTGCGGCGCTCGCCCGCCACGCGTGAAAGGATATATTCCCCATGACTTCCACCCTTCCCGCTCCCATCGACAAGCTTGCCATCGTCGTCGTCACCTATAAGCGCCAGGAGCTCTTGGCCAACCTGTTCGACTCCATGACCGAGCTCACGGCCGCGCCTTGGCGTATCGTGATCGTCGATAACGAGAATTCGCGCGAGACCGAGGCCATGTGCGCCGCATTTAACGAGCGCTTGGCCAACCTGTGGGGCATCGACGCCGATCAGCCCGATGCAAAGGGCGGCACCGACCGCGTCATCTATGCCCCGCAGCTCGAAAACGGCGGCGGCGCGGGCGGCTTTTCTGCCGGCACCAAATGCGCCTACGACCTGGGCGCGCAGTGGTTTTGGGTCATGGACGACGACGTGCTCGTTATCCCCGAGGGTATTGAGCGCCTGGCCAAATGGACGAACCGCTACGACGTCATCCAGGGTTCGCGCCTGGACTTCGACGGTGGCGCCTTCTTTTGGCAGTACCAGCTCATCCTTTCGCTTGGTATCCCCAACCCCATCGCTAAGTGGGACCTGGGCCCCGAGGGCTACCGCACCATGAACCAGCTGTGCTTTGAAGGCGGCCTGTTCTCGCGCCGCGTAGTCGACAAAATCGGCCTGCCCGATGCGCGCTTTTTCATCTACGGCGACGATGCCTGCTACGGCTATGTTGCCAGCCAGCATTTCCCCGCCGCCGTGGTTGCCGACGTGGTGCTCAAGCGCGCCCGCGCCGTCTCTAACTGGGACATCGCCGGCAAACGCCAGCTCAACTCCACGAGCGACACCAACCGCTACTACATCATGCGCAATCGCGGCTTTTTGGCCCGCTACATGCAGATCTACGGCGATTACCATCCCATCCTGTTCCGTCTGGGTAACGCCGCGACCTTCTGCAAGGAGTTCATTCGTCTTGCAGCGGTCGACAAATGCTTTAAGACCGGCATCCCGGCGCTGCGCCGCGGCATGAAAGACGCCCGCAAGATCATCAAGGATCCCGACTGGAAGCCCATGCCGCCCATGAAGGACGCGGAGTAACAGAAACCGAAAACACCCCACTGCTTAAAGCCGCTGGCACACTACGGACACGCGCTGCCCGTCAAAGCCGAAGCCCCAGCGCATGCGACCAACGCCGGGTCGCGGCACACGAATTTCGTCGATACCGTCACGTTCGATGTCGAGCAGCGCCTGAACCGCCAGCAGCTCCAGGCCCAGGGCATCCACGTCGGGGTCATGCATCATGTTCATAGTGACAAGCGGACGTTCGTCGAGCATGCCGAGGGTATCGGCCACATCGAGCATCCTTCCCGTAGGGAACACCTGGATATCCAAGCGATCCGCCCCGCGCTTTCGATTGGATGACGGATTGGCATAACCCGGCATACCAAAGCAGAGCCCTTGCAGCAGCAGGTGATATGGCAGCGGCGAATCCATCCCGACCGCGCCGACTCCCGCGTCACGTAGAATTCGACGCAGCGCCTGCCTCACCGTGTCTTCGTCACCGCGACATAACCCGTCACGAAACGCATCGACGTCCCGCACATCCTCGGCGGCGCACTCAAACCATTCAATAATCACGAGACGCAACGCCTGGCGAAGCTCGCCATTGGGCAGACGCAGAGCACGGGAGCGAGCGCAGTTTCCCGGCTCCTCAACCATATCCGTCGTTAGGAAGCCGGAAAGGTATAACGCGGTCCAAACATCATCGACGCAAGCGTCATTCGACACGACGGCGCCCAGACAAAGCGGGGCTTCAACGCATCCATGCGGTTCAAGTAAATCGAACAGAGTCGAAAGCCTCTCGAGATTCCAATCACCAACCGCCCTGCTCAGGCTATCAGCGTATCCATACAAATCGGCCCGCACCGGCGGCGTGCAACCGCGGTTCAAGAAATCGATCACGCGCGCCGGACTCGAGCAATAAAACCCGCCAAATCGGTATCCCTCGAACCATTCACGCGCGTCATCCAGGTATTCCCCGCGTCCAGCATGGCCTAGCAGAGCCTGAACCTCGTCATCCGAAAAGCCAAACCACCGGTCGCACCACCCCGAAAGCGGAGTCGACATGCAGTACGAACACCCGCGCAAAGAAAGCGCCGTCTCGGCAGGACCGGGACGCTCCCCCATCAGGCACGCCAGCCGCAACGAATCCCCCGCAGCGGCAATGACATCAAACAGTACGCTATCGAGCAATTCCGCCGAATCGGCGACGGAAGCGTCCCTCGCGTTCGAACGGTCCAACCACGCCGCGTCGTATCCATCAACGAGCAGCACAACCTGCTCATCGCAGGCCATCTCCAATAGCCCTATGAGCACGCCAAGCACCGAGTTGACCTCATCTGCACTTGCCACGCCACGCGCAACGCGCTCGATGTGGCGCACCTTGTCTCGGGGCAAATCTGGAGCCTCCAAAAGCGCCAACAGGCGAGCGCACTCACCAGAAAGAGCGTCACGCACGACGCCGACGACGTTAGCCTCGCACCTCGCAGCGCCAGAAAAGTCCAGCGATATCACAGGGTAGCAGGCAAACTCATCCCGATAGCGCCCGCCACCCGCATCCCAAATCTGGGAACCAGCAAACAGACCCCAATCGACCTGCCCGACCGTGGGTCGCTCCAGAAAAGCCTTGAGCATCGACAAGTTCATGCTCTTGCCAAAACCCTCGGGTCGACAGCACACTATAACGGTTGCTTCACAATCAAGTGCATCGGCAATAAACATGGTCTTGTCGACCAGCATGCAACGACCAATGGCATCGGCAAAATCATGCACACCGACAGGCAAAACCGCATCGTCAACATGGTTGACAAGCCGTACGCCAAAAGTATCGGAACTGTTGCAATACTCCTGTTCAGACACTGTAACTTCTCCCTAAAACGTAGCACGAGGCCCATTGTAGCGAGCAGTCCAAGCGCAACGCTGGATCAGCGCAAAGGCATCGGGCAACGGTAGGAACAAAGCCCTTGAAGGGGGATAACAAATCGTTGCGCAACAAAATGGGGCCCGATGCATTCGCACCGGACCCCGTCCTAGTTCTTAGATTATCAGGCGACCAGGAACTTACTCCTCGGATCCGTCCTCGCCAGCGAACTTCTTCTGCTGATCGAGTTTATGCTTACCACTCACAATAGACGTGGCACCAAGCGTGGCCAAACTTGCACTGGCAAGGCTTGCCATCACGATGAGGTCGCCCGTCTTGGGCATATTGCCACCCGAGGCCTTGGTCGTCGTGGTCGTGGTAGTCATCGTGGTGGTCGAGGTGACGTTCTTGTCGTCAACCTTCTGAGCATCGGCGTCGGACTGTCTCGCGCCCGCATCGATCGTCGCGTCCTCCAATGGC
>UQJA01000021.1 GCA_900541285.1 uncultured Collinsella sp. | reverse complement strand
GGTTGGCGGTGCGTTCGATGCCGATCAGCGCCTGTCCGGCGGCGCCCTTGTCGAGCAGCGCATTAAGCGCGGCGACGCAACTTGCATCGTCCGCGGGCAAGATTCCCGTCAGCACCTGGCACTCGGTCTCGTTGGGACAGACCAGGTCGACCGCAGGCCAGGCCTCCGCAGGCAGCTCGCAGGCAGGCGCTGGATTAAAGACCGTATAGAACCCCAGCTCGTGAGCGCAAACAAGTGCCTCGGCCGTCGCCGCAAGGTCACATTCGCCCTGGGCGATAAAGACGCTTCCGGCAGCCGGGGCAATCTCGCTGGCGTCGCCGTCGAACTCATGGGCCACCAGACGCCTCAGCGCGCAGGCAACGTCCGCGCCCGCAAGCGCATGGTTGGCGCCCGGTGACAGTATGATGCGGTTGTCGCCCTCGCAGCGAATGATGGTCGCCGTTCCCGTCTCCACGTCATCGCGATGCACTACAAAGTCACAGTCCACGCCGGCGTCTTGGAGCCCCGCCACGAGCGACGCGCCGAACGCGTCGCGACCGACCGCGCCGATCATGTGCGTGCACGCGCCCATACGCGCGGCAGCTACGGCCTGATTGGCGCCCTTGCCGCCGGCGTTGGTGATAAACCCGCTGCCGCCGACGGTCTCGCCCGCACGCGGTATGCGCTCGCACGCCACCGAAAGGTCCATGTTCATGCTGCCGAACACCGCAACGATGCCGCGATCTGCCATGGAAACCTCCTCATCTGCGGGCCTTATGCCCACCGTTGGCCGTCGATCGTGCACTCTCGCACCCCCTATAACTTTAGTTCACTTTGATGTGGACGCGCGCTTGAGCTTGCGCCAGCAGCAAGCATTCACAGGAGCAGGCAGCTACAATGAATGCATGCTGATTATTCTCGTCATTGGATGATGTTTTATGGAACAATTCTCGCAATCGGGCCCGTGCGGTCGACACCGCACGGGCAACGAGCCGGCGCCGCACGAACGCGTGAAGAGCGAGCGCCGTACCAACGAGCCGCGACGCACCGCGAGCCCTCATCGCGCTTCTGCCAACAACGCGGGCCGCGCCAACACTCCCGCCTCGGAGCAGACGCCTGCTCGCCCCAAGTCCCGCTACATCCCTGCCCTTGACGGCCTGCGCACGCTTGCCGTCGTCGCGGTGGTGCTCTATCACCTCAACCTCACGTGGGCGCAGGGCGGCCTGCTTGGCGTCACGATCTTCTTTGTGCTTTCGGGCTATCTGATCACGCGCTTGCTGCTCAACGAAGTCGCTAAGACCGGACGCATCGACCTCAAGAGCTTCTGGATTCGCCGCATCCGTCGCCTGGTCCCCGCCGTGGTGACCGTCGTGGTGGTGACCTGCGCGCTGTGCACCATCTTTAACCACGTGATGCTCACCAAGATGCGCCCCGACATCCTGCCGTCGCTGCTGTTCTTCAACAACTGGTGGCAGATTGCCCAAAACGTCTCGTACTTCAATGCTCTAGGCGACCCCTCGCCGCTCACGCACTTTTGGTCGCTTGCCATCGAGGAACAGTTCTACCTGATTTGGCCGCCACTGCTGTTTGCCATGGTATCCATGCATGTGAGCAAACCCAACACGCGCCGCGTGGTTCTGGGCCTGGCTGCTGTCTCCGCCATCGCCATGATGGTGCTCTATAACCCCGCCGCCGACCCCAGCCGCGTGTACTACGGCACCGACACCCGTGTGTTCTCGCTGCTGCTAGGTGCCTGGATGGCCTTTATCCCCGATCGCGACCTGGCGCCGGTGCGTCTCGCTCGTCGTTTGGGGCTCAATCGCCTGGCTGGCGCCGCCAAGCACGGCAAGAACGCCGAAAGCAAGCATGACGCTACGACCGACGGCGCAGCCGAGACCGTCCCGGCACAGCCGAGCGCCCTCGTGCGCTTTTGGTCCTCGCCCGCATCCATCGATGTATTGGGCGTCGTGGGTCTGGTTGGCCTTGCCGCCATGGTCGCGCTCACCAACGGCTACACCGCGTTCCAGTATCGCGGAGGCACGCTGCTGTGCTCGATCCTCACGCTCATGGTCATCGCAGCCTGCGTGCAGCCCCAGGGAACGGTTGCCCGCGCGCTGTCCGCCGAGCCGCTCGTGTGGGTTGGCAAGCGCTCGTACAGCATCTACCTGTGGCACTATCCGCTGCTTCTGCTTATGAACCCGGTCGCCAACATCAACGATACGCCCTGGTGGCAGTACATCTTGCAGGTACTTGTGGTGGTCGCCGTGGCCGAATGCTCATATCGCTTTATCGAAACGCCGTTTAGGAAGGGCGCCTTCGGCCGCACCGTATCCGAGTTCCGCGACGGCACCGCCACGCCCGACAACTGGGTGCGCGCGCACGTCCCTGCCTGCGCAGCCTGCGCTGTCGTGTTGGTCATTGCACTGGGCGGCCTGATCTTTGTGCCCGAGACGTCTGCGCTGAGCGGCGAGGGCGCCGAAGTTCTGAACAAGGAAGCCAAGAACACCGCGCCCACCGACCAGCGGGCGGCCGACGACACCGACAAGGACAACGACGGCTTCCCCGATGGCTCCTACGATCTGCTTATGATCGGCGACTCCGTGTCGCTGCGTGCCGTGGACACCTTTGACGGCGTGTTCCCGCACAGCCATATCGATGCCGAAAAGGGCCGCCAGTTTGATGCGGGCCGCGCGACATTTGAGGGCTATATCCAGCAGAACCTTGCCGGCAAGATCGTGGTCTTTGCTCTGGGCACCAACGGCTTGGTAACCGACGACCAGATCGACGCCATCATGGCCGATGCAGGAGATAAGCGTATTGTGGTGTTTGTGAACACGCGCAGCCCGCAGCCGTGGGTTGGCTCTACCAACCAGGCCATCGCCAACGCCGCTACGCGCTACAAGAACGTGCGCGTTATCGATTGGTACGGATACAGTGCCAACCGCAACGACCTGTTCGATGGCGATGGCACGCATCTATCGACCACTGGCGTGACTGAGTACCTCAACTTGATCCACGATGCAGTCAAGAAGGACCTGCCCGTGCATCCCGAGGATCACGTCAACGATCCGCAGCCGGCAGCCGTCAAGTCTGCCACCGACGCGCTCGTCAATGCGCTCGCTCTCAAGCCGCACAAGTTGGGCACCGACAAGTAACCTGCAGCGCAAACTTCCCACATCCGGAGGGGGCGTCTGCCACGGCAGACGCCCCCTCCGGCAGTTAGGGACGTTCCTTATGTGCCGGTACCTAGGGACACTCCTGGCGCAGCCAATGAAGACCTCTACGGATGAATTCCAGGCCGCTCCGTCGCTCCAGACATCGTTTCCGCGCCTCGCGCCTGCCCCAAACAATCAAAACAAGCCCTTTTCGCCGCACCCTCAAAGGTCTGTGGGCAAAAAGGGCAAATATGAGTACTGTTACCATTTTAGTAGCAGGCAAAACCACCAAAAATGACGTCCGAGCGACCCCTACAACCCCCTAAAGCAGCCAACCTGACTGGTTTAAGGCGTATTGGAGCCAATTTTAATGAACATACTAAAGGATATGTTCATTATCTTTTAGGATGTAAATGCTATTCACTTAGCAACAGTACTCATATTTGGCATTTTTTGTCCATTGCTATATAACTAACACCCTATAGCAGACAAAAAACAGGCCGCAGCCCATCGCTGCGGCCTGTTCGGAAGCAAAAGTGGGCGTTAAGCGCTGTAGCCCATCGCTTGCAGCACAAACATGACGACCGTGAGCACTGTAATCACGCCGATAGTCGCCCAAGTGAGCACGTCCCACAGGCGACTGTTCTTGTAACGGCCCATGATGTGCTTGTCCCCGGCGATAAAGACGAGGAACACGAGCAGGATGGGCAGCAGCACGCCGTTGATGACCTGCGCGCTCATCATGATCTGGAACAGGTCCACGCCCGGCATGATCACGAGCGCGGCGGACGCCACGATGATCACCGTGATGATCGTGCGGTACACGGGGGCCTCGCTCCAATTGCGGTCGGCGCCGCGCTCCCAGCCGAACGCCTCGCAGATCGCGCTCGACGTCACGCCCGGCAGCACGCACGCGGCCAAGAAGCTCGCCGCCACCAAGCCGGCGGCGAACAGCACGGTGGCGAACTCGCCGGCGATGGGCTCGAGCGCCAGGGCGGCGTCGGCGGCGTCGGCCACCTGGATGCCCGCCGGGTAGAGCACCGCGCCCGTCGTGATGATGATGAACCACGCGATGGCGCAGGCGATCACCGAACCGGTGGTGGTGTCGATGCGCTGCAGCACGATGTCGGACTCGTCGGCGTTCTTGTCCACCACGTTGTTCTGCGCCAAAAAGATCATCCACGGCGCGATAGTGGTACCGATGGTCGCCACCAAAAGCGACACGTAGCCCGGCTCGGGAATCAAGTGCGGCGTCACCGTGGAGGCGGCCACCGCGCCCCAGTCGGGGCCGGCCAGGAAGGCGGCGACCACGTAGGTCACGAACACGCAGCTCACAAGCAGCAGGATCTTTTCGATGCGCCTAAAGCTGCCGCTCATGGTGAGCAGCCAGATGAGCAGGCCCATCAGCGGCACGGACACCGTCTTGGGGATGCCGAACAGCGCCAAACCGCTCGCGATGCCCGCGAACTCCGAGATGGTAACCGCCGTGTTGGCGATGAGCAGCGCGATCATGGCGAGCGCCGTCTTGCGCACGCCGAACTTCTCGCGAATGAGCGAGGCGAAGCCCTTACCTGTCACGCAGCCGCAGCGCGCGGCCGTCTCCTGCACCACGATGAGCAGCAACGCCATCACGGGCAGCATCCACAGCGTGGCGTATCCGTAGCTCGCGCCCGCGCTCGAATAGGTGGCGATGCCGCCGGCGTCGTTGCCGGAGAGCGCCGCCAGCAGGCCCGGCCCCATGGCGCCCAGCACCGCCGCGACCGTCAGTTTCTTCTTTGTCGATTGCTCCATGACTCCATCACCCTACAGAAGCGGCATGGAGCCGAGGATCGTGTAAGCAAGGGCGGACAACAGCACCGCCGCAAAGGTCAACGAGGTGCCCGAGACACTCTGGTCCTTCTCGTCGCTGCGGAACAGGATGTAGAAATAGACCACTGCGCTCGCATACGTGGCGGCGATCACCATCGCCGCGCTCTTAAAACACCCGAGCAGCGTCTTGGCCGCCCAGGGATTGGCCTCGGCGAACAGCGTCGTTGCCATGAGCTCCCCGCACAGGAACACCACGCCGGCAAGCACCACGCCAATGAAGGTCGTCTTGATAAAGAAGCCGAAGTAGGGCTTGGGCTCATCGTCGCGCTCGTCGTACTCGAGGTAGCTGTTCTTAACAAAGGACACCATGCGCATCGAGGCCATGAGCACGACCGGCATGATGGAGATGGGCATGAGCGCCATGAGACCTTGGCTCGTGATCATGTCGCGCGCGCCCTCGATCCCCATGTCCTGGTACGTGAGGTCGATGTTGGAGAGCGGCGTCACCACGATGGCGGCGATGGCGCACGCGGCGATGGCCCACACCACGACCCAGTACTGACGCTGGGCAAACCAGGTGAACGCATGGGTGGACTCGCCGGCGTTGCTCTCGCCCACCGAGACGCCCGCGATCTGCAGGTCCTCGGCATGCTCCTCGGCAATGACGTCAAGGGCGTCGTCGACCGTGACAATACCCAGGATATGGCGGTTCTCGTCGCACACGGGGATGGCCACGAGGTCGTACTTGGTCATCTCGTCGGCCACGAGCTCCTGGTCCAGGTCGGGGGCGACCCACACCACATCGCGGAACGCCAGGTCCTTCAGGCGCGCATCGTGCTCAGCCACCACGAGCGAGCGCATGGAGAGCACGCCCGTGAGCGCGCCCTCGGCGTCGGTGGTGTACACGTAGTAGATGCTCTCGAAGTCCTCATCCAAAGGCCATCCCCCGTCGATGGCTTCCGGGCCGGTGGCCGTGGCGGGCAGCGCCACGAACTCGCTGGTCATGATGCGGCCGGCGGTATCCTCCTCGTAACCCAGCAGGTTGCGAATGGCCTTCTCCTCCTTGACGCCCATGAGGCGCAGGAGCTTCTCGGCCTTCTCGTAGTCGAGCTCCTCGATGAGGGCCGCCGCGTCGTCGGGGTCCATGGTGGCGAGCATCGTGGACGCCTCGCGGTCGGACAGGCCCTCGAGCATCTCGGTCATGAGCTCGTCGTCGTCGAGCTCGGTGATGGCCTCGGCCGCCTGCTCGGTGTCGAGCTGGGCGAACACCTGCGCGCGTAGGCGCGGATCGAGCTGCTCGATGATGTCGGCGATATCTGCCGGATGCAGCTCGGAGAGCGTCTTGTGCGACACCGAGAGTTGAATGTTCTTGGTCGAGCGGTCGAGCAGATCCATGTAGGACCAAGCGATGATGTCCTCGCTGAGCGGCTTGCCCAGGTGCTTCATAAAGCCCTCGACGACGTGCTCGAGCGCGGGGCTGATTGCACGCAGCAGACCGCGGGCGCCGACCTCGGCACCCAGCAGGCGCAGCTGATTTTCGCCCGACATGGAAAACTTGATGTCGTTTACGCGCACGACCTTCATGCCCTGCGTATCGACAATCTGCTTATTGAGAACATCGCGCGCCAGCAGGAGCTCGGTCGGCTGCAGGTACGAGAAGCGAATATTGGTGGCAGACGTATTGAGATACACGCCCGTCTCGTCGATGCGGTCGACCCATTTGCGCCAGCTGATCATGAACGGCGTCTTGCCGGGACCGCGGAACGCAAGCGACGTCACGTGCGGAAAAACTTCGCCGGTAGCAATGCCAAAATCGTTGACCACGCCGAGCTTTTCGCCGTCGACGGCCAAGACTGGCAATTTGAGCATCTCACTCAGATAATTCAATGGTGCTCCCCATCATTATTCCTCCGGACGCGGCCGCGCGTGCGGCGTCCGGGGGCTTCTGGATATGTATACGCATGCGCGGGCGACACGCCGCTCGACGCTTACACCCCGTGCATGCGCAAAAAGCACCTGCATGGGGTCATCGACTGTATGGTCGAGGTTTGGATTTCACCTGTAACCTTTCTCTTGACCCTCATTAACCGCAGTAACTATAGCATCAGCATCGCCCTGCGGCATCGAATTTATGTGCTGCACATTGCAGGCATACCAAACGCTGACGCATCCGTGACATAGCCATTGGGAACGTTCTTAAACGACTTTCCAATGACTACTCTGTGGTGTCGTCGTCCTCGACAAGCTGGGGGAACATGGCGTCCTTGGGCATGGTGACCTTCGTCAGCGAGGTGAGCTTTTTGCTCAGCGACGTGTCCGTCTTGACCAGGTCGCTAAGCGTCACGATCTTGTAGCCGTCGGCAATGAGGCCGTCGATAATCTGCGGCAGCGCCTCGAGCGTCTGCTCGGCGCATTCGTCTCTATCGGTGAGCAGCACGATATTGCCCGGCGTCACCGAATCGAGCACCGTCGAGACCTGCTCGTCGGCACCGTTGAGCAGCCAGTCGCCCGAGTCAATATTCCACGAGACCACGGCGGAGACCAGGTCCATCGCATCAATCCAGTTTTGCTCGTCAAAGGCAGCGTAGGGAGCACGCAGCAGCATCGTCTTCACGCCGGTCGCCGACTTAATCGCATCGGTGCCTTTCGTGATCTGTTCGCGTACCGCCTCACGGTCCTGACCCTTGAGCGAATCGTCGCTGTAGCTGTTGGATCCGATCTCGCACCCGGCATCGACAATCGCCTTGGCCGTGGCAGGCGAGGCCTCGGCCGCATCGCCCGAAAGGAAGAACGTCGCGGTGACGCCCTTTTCCTTGAGCACCTGCAAGATCTGCTTGGTAGCGCCGCTCGGACCCTCGTCAAACGTCAGCGCCACGTACTTTTTGTTGCCCTTGGGCGCCACACTGGCGCACGCAACAACGCAATCGGTGGCGGGCACGACCTCGCCGCGGTCTTGCGTCTTGCCCGACTGCTCACCAACCCACACCTCGGAGCGGCCCTGGACACCCCACGTCTGCACATACTCGATAGCGCCCGTGCCCTCGACCTTGAGCTTGGGCTCGATAACCGCAGCCTGAACCTCGTGCTTCTCGTAGGTGTTACGGCCATCCTTGACCGTCACCTTCTCGCCGCCCTCAAGTTCGCGGCTATCCCATTTGCCCTGCTTCACGCGCTTGCCGTCGACCTTCACCGACAGCTTTTCGCCCCCATGGCGCTTGAGCACGCTGTCATCGACGGCCAGCAGGTCGCCTGCGTCGTAGGTGTCAGTCAAATCCTGTTCGTCGATGAGATTCTGCAGCGTAGAGCCCACGCGCACCGCGGTCTTCTGGCCGTTGAGTTCCACGTCCACGCTGCGGTTGACGTAGCCCACGACGGCAGCGATAAACAACACGAGTGCGCAAACCACGGCGATGAGCGCATAGGGCAGGCGAGACGAACGACGGGGTGTGCGGCTGTTGCCGATGCGCGCGCTGCGATCGCTAAAGCCGCGGCTATGGTTGAGGTACATCGCGCCGGGCTTACGGTGACGCTTGCACTGACCGCTGGGCAGCTGCCCCAGATCGCGGCGCACCGTCGGACGCGTACCCGAACGCCCGTTTAAGTTGGATCCGTTTTGGCGCATGTGCCCTCCCCCATAAACACAGCAAGCCGGAGCAACAGGTCTCCGGCTTGCCTCCCATCATTTGGTACGTCGCTATTTTGTAGCTTTTGACGAGCTTCCGCTCGCCTTTTGGTATTCGTCCTTAAAGGCCTTGAACATGCCGCGCGTCTTGCCGAGCTGCTTGCCCAGTGCGCGACTGCCCTTGTCCACGGCAACCGATCCCTTGTCGTCGAGCACCTTGGCGCCTTTTTTGACCTTGTCGCTCACCACGATGCTGGCCTCGGCGGCCTTGGCAGCCGCACCGCCCGAATACCCAAGCGACTTGACCTCGTCCGAGACGACCATCGCGCCGTTCTCGTAGCCGCGCAGCATCGTCGGCGGCACCTGCGTGTCACCAACCAAAACACTCGAAGCAGCACCGGCGGTCACATAGAATGCCTGCACGATGCCCGAGCGTGGCTTGAACTCAACGTCCGAGCAATAGCCCACGACGTCGCCCGATTCCGTGCGCACGTCCATACCGACCCAGATGATGCAATCGTCCAGGTTAATGTCAAGGCGCTTGGCGGCGGCGGCATCGTACGTGTCCCTGACGTCATCGACCGCAATGGCGCCCTCGTAGACACCAATGGCGTCGAGCGCTACGAATCGATCGGGGCGCTCGATCATGCCCGCGATATCGGACTGGCGGACCATAAAGCCGACCACGCGCGTACCGCCCGGGGTAAAGACCGGAAAGTGAATCTTTCCGAGCTTTTTAGGGCTGCGCGGCGTGCCGTCCTTTTTGGTGCGCTTGTCCTCGGTAGGCTTGCGATAGATCTTGGCGCCGACAAAATCCCCGGCGCGCATTATGCCTCGGTCGAGGGCTCCGCAGCCTCGGTATCAGCCTCGACGGCGTTCTCGACCACGACGTCGGCGGCGGGCGTCACGTTGCCGCCCGAAATGGCGTCGTTGAGCTGCTCGCGCAGCTGGTCCATGCGCTCGCGGGCCAGGTCGACCTTGGCGCGCAGGTCGTCGGTCTTGGCGTCGACCATCGGGCCAAAGTCATTCACCGCAGCACGGGCCTCCTCGGCGCTGTGCTCGTAGGTGTCGCGCATATTGTCCCAGACGTCGTTGGCGATATCGGCAGCCATGGCGCGAGTCTCGGCGCCCGAGCGCGGGGCCAAGGCAACGCCGACAATAGCGCCGGCAGCGGCACCAAAAAGTGCGCCGGAGACAAAGCTGAAAGTCTTACCCATGATCATTCCTCTCCTGCGGGCACGTCGGTGCCCACCGTTTGAATGCTATCCATTATACCCGCAGCGCATCACTTGCCGCTCCGCTCATCTGCGTACGGCAAAGGCGCAGGTACGTGATGGTGATAAACGCGCAGGCCTACTCCTGAGGCATAGCCGGCATGGCCACCGTGGCACCCGGGTCCTCGCCGGCGCCGTCCACGAGCGGCAGGCCGCCCTCATGCGCAGGTCCTGCCGGAACCGTCGCCGCACCGCCAAAGACGGCAGCGGAGGCCTCGTGGTTCTCGGCAACCGCGCCCTCGGTATCAATCGCCACCTGGGGCTCGTCGTCAAAGTTGGGGACGCCCTGGGGCTCGGCGGTCGCATCGGCAACGGGCTCGGCGTCGACCGGCACATCGCCCTCGTCAGCGCCTTCGTCCTCGGCAGCATCTTCGCCGTTCGCAGCGGCGACGGCCTCGTGAGGATCCTTGCCCTCGGCCTCGGCGCGCATGCCCAGCACCAGGTTGCGCAGGCCCGCAACCGTGCCTTCCACGTCGGGGGCAGGCTGGTCGGCGTGCAGGTACGCCCAGTCCATCATAAAGGTGGCCGACGACAGCGCACCGATGGCCAGTGCGTCGTCGGGACACGAAAGCTCGACCTCAAAGACACGCTCGTCATGCTCGCTTACGCGCGTGCGGCCGCACGAGATGCTACCGGCAAGACCGGTCTCGTTCATGAGCTCGACCGTCACGTGCTCCAGCAGATGGCAGAGCTCGGTCTGACCCATGCAGTCCTGGAACTCACGGCCGGAATCGCCCAGGCACAGGTGCTTGGCAATCGCCGGCACCAGGTAGTACACGCGCGCCGTGGCCTCGATGTCCTCCGAGGTCATGAGCGGCATGCCGGGGTTCACCAGCACATGCGCGCAGATCTTGTCCTCACTGACGGTGACCTTAAGGATGTTGAACAGGCCTGCCATAACTCTCCCCTACTCTTCCTTGCCCTACTCGTCGCCGTCGTGCGGATTCGCGGAACCCGCACCCGACGTCGTCGGCTCGTCTACCGAAGACTCGGAATCCTTCTTATCGGTTTCGGCCGGAGCGATCACGCGAATGAGCGAGATGCGCTGGCCACGCATCGACTGCACCTTAAACTTGTACCCCGCAACCTCAAACACCTCTCCGATGTCGGGCACCGAGTCGCAAAGCTCCAAAATCCAGCCGGCGATGGTCTCATAATCATCGCTTTCCTCGAGCGGCCAACCAAGCTCAATCGCGTCATCGCACGAAAAACGCCCATCGACGAGCCACTCGCGGCGCGAAAGGCGCGTGAGATACTTGTTGTCGGGGTCGAACTCGTCCTCGATCTCGCCGACGATCTCCTCGACGATGTCCTCGATGGTGATGAT
Source organism: uncultured Collinsella sp. (assembly GCA_900541285.1). Taxonomy (GTDB): domain Bacteria; phylum Actinomycetota; class Coriobacteriia; order Coriobacteriales; family Coriobacteriaceae; genus Collinsella. Next base: position 10,197 of record UQJA01000021.1, on the reverse strand, counting down.
GCCGGCCGTGCCGCCGTACTCATCCACGACGACCACGATCTGGTCGTGCGAGGTCTGCATCTCGGACAGCAGCGGCAGGATGTCCTTGGTGTCGGGCACAAAGGTGGCGTCGCGCAAAAAGCCGGCGATGGGCTGGTCGCCCTTGCCATCGAGCGCGGGCTGGATCAGGTCCTTGATGTGCGCGATGCCCGCGACGTTGTCGGGGTCCTCGTGATAGACGGGGATGCGGCTGAAGCCGGTCTGGCGCATGGTGGACAACACGTCGGCGACCGTCTCGTCGTCCTCGCACATGGTGGTGTCCACGCGCGGCACCATGACCTCGCGGGCAACGGTGTCGCCCAGGTCAAAGATCTCGTGGATCATACGCTTTTCCTCGTCGAGCAGGTCGTCCTGCTCCGAGACCATGTACTTGATCTCTTCTTCCGAGACGTTCTGACGGTCGTCGGCACTCTTGATGCGCAGGATGCGGGCCAGGCCATCGGAGCAAGCGCCAGTCAGCCACACGAGCGGACGGGCGATCTTTTGGAAAAACGACAACGGTCCCACGACCTGCTTGGACACACCCTCGGCATTGGCCAGGCCGATGCGCTTGGGCACAAGCTCGCCAATCACAATGGACACGAAGGCGACCGCGACGGTGATGATGACCGGTGCCAGGCCGCGCGCGATGGCGGAGAGCGGCGCGATGCCAAAGCTCATGAGCCACGTGGCGAGCGGGTCGGACAGGCTCGTCGAGGCAACGGCGGACGAGGCGAAGCCCACGAGCGTGATGGCGACCTGGATGGTGGCGAGCAGCTGGTCGGAGTCGGCAGCCAGCTTGATGGCACGCTCGGCGCGCTTGTCGCCTTCCTCGGCCTCATGCTCCAGCACGGCGCGCTTGGCCGTGGTGAGCGCCATCTCGGACATAGAGAAGTAGCCGTTGATGAGGGTCAAAACGAGGGTGGTGATAAGGGAGATGGTTATGTCCATCGGGAGTTTCTCGAACCTCCAAGATTCGGGACGTCAGGTCAAAACGTTGATGGCGGATAGGGCAGTTGCACCCGGCGGGCGCCCGGACGGGCCCGCGGGCGCAGGCGCGATCGCTAGATTACGAAGAGGATCACCGCCATGAACTGGAAGATACTGCCGGCGAGCACCCACAAGTGAAACACACTGTGCAGGTAGCGCACGTTTTTGGCGATATAGAACGGCACGCCCGCGGTGTAGCACACGCCGCCGACGGCGAGCAGGGCAAGTGCCACGGGGTTGAGCAGCGCCACAAGTTCGGGCAGCTTAAAGACAACGAGCCAGCCCATCAGCAGGTAAACCAGGCCGCTTACCCAGTGCGGCTGGCGCTCGCGCATAAAGCACTCGAGGGCGATGCCGATAATGGCGATGGCCCATACGGCAAAGAACAGCACAGCGCCGCCGTCGTTTGCGAGCGTGATGAGGCAAAACGGCGTATAGCTGCCGGCTATGAGCAGGTAGATGCAGCTGTGGTCGATGATGCGAAACACGCGCTTGGCGCGCGCGGGCTGAATCGCGTGGTAGAGCGTGGAGGCTAGGTATTCGAGGATAATGCTGACGCCATAGACAATTGCCGCGGCCATGTGGGCCGGGCCTCCGCCGCGCAGGGCAGCGAATACGATCAGGAGCACCAGGCCCGCGATACCCAGCAGGCAGCCGACACCATGGGTGACGGAGTTCATGATCTCCTCGCCCACCGTGTAGTGTGGAACGGCCGCGGTCTTGGGTCGCGGCTTAGAACTGTCGCTCGAATCGGACATGCCGGTTACATCCTCCAACGTAAAGAGTTCTCAACACTATATCAAAGCGTCTAGGTACGTGCGAAATTTGCACCATACGTGATCCTTTGTTTACCCATTCTTTGCCTGTTGACGCATCAACGGCGAACGTCCATAATGCGCTTGCATTAATTGTTGATGTATTAACATCTTATAGGAAAGCTTCTTATGTCTCAAAACGCACGTTCCCATCGAAAGCTCAAGATAGCCGGCGTCGTTGCGCTGGTGCTCGTTGTCGCGCTGCTGGGGTTTGCCGGCAACTTTCTGTTTGACTTCGCGCTGAATCCCCGCGCGCCATACACCATGAAGATGATGCAGGACGGCAGGGACGCCGAAAAGGGCGAGCAGATGGATGCCGAGGAGGGCGAGGCACGGGCGTGGTTTAAAGAGAACCGCGAGAGCAGCAGCCTCACCGCGGACGACGGGACTGAGCTCGCCGCCTGGTATTTTGCTGCGTCGGAGAGCACACACGACTACGCCGTCTGCCTGCATGGATATACCAACGAGCCTATCGGTATGGCCCGATACGTCAAGCGATTCCACGACCGCGGCATGAACGTACTCGCACCCGCCGCCCGCGCCCACGAGCGCTCCGGCGGCGACTATATCGGCATGGGCTGGCCCGAGCGCCTCGACATCGTCGCATGGATCGAGCAAATCGTTCAGGCTGACCCCGAGGCGCGCATCCTGGTCTTTGGCGAGTCGATGGGTGCGGCAACCGCCATGAACGTCGCGGGGGAGTCTCTGCCCGCAAACGTGAAATGCATTATCGAGGACTGCGGTTATACGAGTGTTTGGGACGAGTTTTCCCTGCAGCTCAAGGACGTGTTCGGCCTGCCCAGCTTTCCCTTGCTCGATGTAGCAAACTTGGTGTGCAACGTGCGCGCGGGCTACGACTTTCATAAGGCGAGCAGTGTGGAGCAACTCAAACACGCGACGGTTCCCATGCTGTTTATCCACGGCGACCAAGACACCTTTGTGCCGTACAGCATGCTCGACCAAAACTACGAGGCGTGCGCCAGCAAGGTCAAGCAAAAGCTCACTATCCATGGCGCCATCCACGCCAAGAGTGCGCAAGTTGACCCCGAGCTCTACTGGAACACAGTCGACAACTTCCTCGACGAGTATTTTTAGGAAATAGGACGGTTTACTGGTCTATCTGACCCCCTAGCACTTCCAAAAAGCCGCCCGTAGGCACTGTGCTCACGGGCGGCTTTTGCTAACGTTGCGCTCCAAAAGCGCTTGATATGTCCAATGGCTAGGCGCTACTTGACCTCGATGAGCTCATACTCGCTCGTGCCCAGGCCGATCTTCTCGGCGTGCGCGATGCATGCGCGCCAATCGGTATCGGGATGCGTGATGCAGAAGGGGTCGTGCGCCTGCTCGCCCTCCAGATGCTCGTGGTTATGCTCCATCTTGGCGGCGCTGTCGGTGAGCTCGGTGTTGGGCAGCGGCTCGGATGCCATGACGGCATCGGCACAGGCCTGGTCGATGGCGACCGGGTCAAAGCTCGCAAACATGCCGATGTCGTTGACGATAGGCGTATCGTTTTCGGGATGGCAATCGCAGTTGGGGCTGATATCCATGGCAAGCGAGATGTGGAAGCTCGGGCGGCCGTCGACAACGGCCTTCGTATACTCGGCGATCTTGCAGTTGAGCACGTCGGCCGCGGCGTCATAGCCGGGCTTGATGCAGTCCTGGTTGCATGCCGCAATGCAGCGTCCGCAGCCCACGCAGCGATCGTGGTCGATGGCAGCGACGTGGACCGTGCGGGTGTTGCCGTTGGCAAGCTCGCGCTCGCGGGTGTCGGTGAACGAGACAGCGTTGTGCGCGCAGATCTTTTCGCAGGCACGGCAGCCAACGCAGTGCTCGGTCGAGACGTTCGGCTTGCCGGCGGCATGCTGCTCCATCTTGCCGGCGCGGCTGCCGCCTCCCATGCCCAGATTCTTCATGGCGCCGCCAAAACCGGCCTGCTCATGGCCCTTAAAGTGGGTGAGGCTGATCACGATATCGGCATCCATGAGCGCCTGACCGATCTTGGCCTCGCGCACGTACTCGCCACCCTCGACCGGGACGAGCGCCTCGTCGGTGCCCTTGAGGCCGTCGGCGATGATGATCTGGCAACCCGTGGCATACGGGGTAAAGCCGTTCTGGTAGGCGGTGTCGATGTGCTCAAGCGCGTTTTTGCGGCTACCCACATAGAGCGTATTGCAGTCGGTGAGGAAGGGCTTGCCGCCCAGCTCCTTCACGACATCCGCGACGGCGCGGGCGTAGTTGGGGCGCAAAAAGCTCAGGTTGCCCAGCTCGCCAAAGTGAATCTTGATGGCGACGAACTTGTTCTCAAAGTCGATCTGCTCAATTCCGGCGTGACGGATGAGGCGCTTGAGCTTGTCGAGCTGGCTCTCGCGAGCATGCGTGCGCAGGTTGGTGAAGTACACCTTAGCGGGTGCTGCTGGTGCAGTTGCGGTCATAGATCTATCCCCTCGGTCTATATGGCGTTACAGACATAGAGGATGGTACCAGTTAAAGCAGAGTTAAAGTCAAGTACGGCACCTAGTCATTGGGGACAGACTTAAATGACTGAAACCACTCATTGGGGACGGACTTAAATGAGTGCCTCGCCACCTGGCAGCTAGGGACGCGCCGTCACGTTTGTGGCGGTGCGCCTTGGTTTGGCGGCGCGTTCTGGCGTGGCCACAATCTGGTTTGATGGCGTGCCCCGGTGTGGCGGCGTTGACGGCGTGCCCTGGCGTGACGGAGCGTCCTAGCGCGGACCGCTAGCCCTTTCGCGCGACCAGATGCGCGCGGAATCCCTTCTGTGCCTCGAGCTTGAGCGGGGTGAGCCCGGATTCCTCGACGAGCGCGCGTAGCTCGGACAGCTTGAGGATGCGCACGTCGCCATGGCCTAAGAGGCGTGCCAGCGGTAGCTCGATGTTGTTCATGAGCCAGACCGCGACATCGTTCGAGGTGTAGTCGCGAAGGACCAGTCGCCCGCCGGGCCGAAGGACGCGTACCACCTCGGCGAAAAACCTCTCCGGATGCGGGTAGTGGTGGAAGCTGTTGGAGCAGAGCACGGCGTCGAAGCTCCGGGGCTCGAAGGGCAGTGCCTCCGCGTCTCCGACGACAAAGCTGACGTTATCGAGCTGCTTTGCCCGGGCGACGTCGATCATCCCAGGTGTGAGGTCGAGTCCAGTCAAGTGCTTGCTGGGGTACCGGGCGTGGAGCAGTTCTAGGACGGCTCCGGTTCCACAGCCCACGTCGAGCGCGTCCTCGAACGGTTCGAGCTCAAGCTCCTCGAGCATTTGCGGATAGTCGTCCTTGCACATCTCGTAAATGCCGGCATGGCCGGATTCGTAGACCTTTGCCGCCTCGGTGAACTCCTTGATGGAGAGCTGCTTGAGCTCCTCTGCCGATCTTGCCATGGGTCTCCTTCTGTTCGGGGAAGTCTGACGTTGCGCGCGTTTGCCCACGTCGGGCCTGGCGGGCAAATAACGCGGGGACACCCTTCCTTCGGTTCGTGCCCCGCGTGCGGGCGGTTCTCTATTCCTGGACCTTCAGCGCCTCGGAGAGGCTCACGCGCTTGATGGAGCGCGTGTGCAGCAGCGCCACGACCAGGTAGGTCACAAAGCCAATGCCCACGCACGCCGCCATGGACCAAGCGGGCACGTAGATCTCGATATTGCCGTTGTAGGCGAGCAGCATCGAGCGGAAGATGGCCGTGAGCGAGCCAATAATGACCGGCAGGCTCAGCACGAGCGACGCCGCCACGCACAGCGTGATCGAGCGGATGTACAGATGCGAGATCTCGCTATCGCGATAGCCAAAGACCTTCATGTAGCTAATCGACCGGGCGCTGTGGTCGATCACAGCCTTGGTCAGCAGGTACATAAACAGCAGGAAGATAAACACCGCGAGGCCAACCATCATGCCGATCATTTTGCTCATCATGCCGATGAACTGGTCGCCCACGGCGCGCATGTCGTCGGGCGTGGTGTCGCCGGCAAAGTAACGAGCATCGAGGTCGAGCTTCTCGTCGCTCACATAGCCGTTAAAGTAGGCAGCGTCGTTGCCGAACAGCTCGTTAAAGTCGTCGATACTCATATAGATATTCATGTCCGACTTGGAGCCCCAGGCACAGTCCTTGCCCGCGTACTCAAGGGAATAATTCTTGCCCTCGTACTTGTCGCGAAGCTTAACCTCCTGCCCCTCGTTCCAGCCAAACTTGTCGAGTAGGCCGCCGCCAAAGACGACACGGCCGTCGCCGACGTTGAGGTCTTTCCAATAGCGCGAATTGGATGAAATGCCGTAGACGGAAATCGTCTCCTCGCCATTTCCATCGCCGCGATCGTATTGCAACTGGTAGATGGCGTATTTCTCGGCCTGTGCAATTGCGCCCGCGCCGTTGTCGGTCGTATTGACCGGGTGGATATCGTCGTTGTCGGTGTCGATCTTAGAGGCCTTGTCGATCAGGTCGATGGCCTCATCGCGGTTGCAGCCGAGGGCATCGGCAAGATCGTCAAGGCGCGCGTAGAGCGCATCCTTCTTGTCCTGGACCTTGGCGAGCGCGTCCTGCGCCGCGACCAGGCTCTCGGCAGACGGAGAGCTGGTCGCGGCATCGACCGCGTCGTCAAGCTCGTCGTCCGCATCTTGAGCGGCAGAAAGCAGCGCGCCGTCAACCGACTGCAAGCGCTCGAGTGCCGACCACTGCTCGCGCTCCTCGGCAGTGCCCTCGAGCTCCAGCGGCGCCTTGAGCGTGTACTGGTGCTCGGCGACCAGGCTTGTCTCGAGGTTGTCCGCGTAGTGCGTCATCGTGGGCAGAATCGCCAGGCCAAAGAGCAGTAGCAGCGAGGCAAACGCAATGCCCACGAAGAGCGTGGCGAAATTGCCCAGGTTGCGCAGGAAGATACGCAGGCGGAAGCGGGAAACAAAACCCATGCGCTCCGGCAGCTGCAGGCCGCGCTTGGTGCCCGATTTGCCGCTCGCCTCGTGACGAAGGAACTGCAACGGCGTCTTGCCCATCTTGCGAAGCAGACCCACCAGCGTGATGAGGATGAGCGCGACGGCGGGAACCACGGCGCACTTCACAAAAATCTCCCAGCTCCAGTACACCTGGAAGGGCGGCAGGCTGTACGAACCGTAATAGAGGCTGCGCATGGGCTCGGTAAAGAACACAACGCCGAGCGCAGTGCCCAAAAGCGCCGCGACCACGCCCACGATGGCGGGAAGCGCCAGGTAGTGAAGCACGATCTCGCGTCGACGATAGCCGCTGGCGAGCAGCGTGCCGATGATGGCGCTCTCCTCCTCGATGGTGGCGTCGGTTAGGACCACAAAGACAAACGCCATGATCACGATGATGATATCGAGCAGCGTCGTCCACATCATGGAGTCGCCGTCCACATCGTCGCGCGCATAGCCAATGCCCTGATTGGAATCGGCGTCGATCAGATCGTCCACGCGCGCATCGGCGTCGGTCAGTGCCTCGACCATATCTTGCTCGGCGTCGATGCGGTCCGCGGTGGGGAGGTCGCGATCGGTAAAGGTGAAGGAGTAGGTGTAGGCGGGTGCGCCACCGGCATCCTCGAGCGCGGCAAAGCCGGCGTCGGTGACCTCGGCCACGCCATAGGTGATGGTGTTCACCGTAAAGTCCGAATTGTTGAGGAACAGCGCCTGGCTATCGGGCTGGGTCATGATGCCGCAGATGATGTAGGTGCGGCCCTCAAGCTCAACCTTATCGCCCACGGCAAGGTCGTTGTTGGTGGCAAAGACACGGTCGATGGCCACCTCATCGTCCGTCTTGGGCTGCCTGCCCTCACAGTAGGACGCGATATCGACCTTGGTGCGGTGCGTGTAGGTGCGCAGCGTGCGCTTGGTGCCGTCGTCGCCGGCGGTCTTTTTGATGATGGCGTCGATGGAGAAATTCTTGTAGAGCGTGACGCCGCCGACGTCGCCGGCTGCATCCTCGGCGGCCTTGAGTTGATCGTCGGTGGCCTCGAAGGAGGTGGTCACGCGGCCGTCCTCAATCGTGTAGTCGTCGCGCATGTCGTCGATAAGGCAACCGATGGAATGCGCCGCGAGCAAAAAGCCCGAGGTAAGGGCGATGCTTCCGCACATAAGCAAAAAGATGCCCAGGTACTTGCCGATATTGCGGCGCAGCTCGCGCGGGAGACGTTTTGCGAGAGGTGTCATGGCGCCGCCTACCAATCGAGCTCGGCGGCCGCGACGGGCGACTCGTTGAGCTCATCCTCGACGATGCGCCCGTCGCGCAGGCGCAGCACGCGATTGGCCATGCGCGCAATGGCGGCATTGTGGGTGACAATGATGATGGTGCAGCCGTAGGTGCGGTTGACATCCTCCATGAGCTGCAAGATTTCCTTGGACGTCTTGTAGTCAAGCGCGCCCGTGGGCTCGTCGCACAGCAGCAGGCCCGGATTTTTGACGAGCGCACGACCGATGGCACAGCGCTGCTGCTGGCCGCCCGAGACCTGGCGCGGGAACTTGTTGCGGTGCTCGTAAAGGCCCAGCGAACGCAGCAGGTCGTCGACATTGAGCGGGTTTTTGGACAGGTGCGCCGTGACCTCGATGTTCTCCTTGATGGTGAGGTCGGGCACCAGGTTGTAGAACTGGAAGACAAAGCCCAGCTCACGGCGGCGATACTCGCCCAGGTCGGCAGGCTTGAGCACCGTGAGGTCGCAGCTGTCCACCATGATGGAGCCGCCGTCAGCCTCCTCCAGGCCGCCGATCAGGTTGAGAAAGGTCGACTTGCCCGAGCCCGAGGGCCCCAGCATGACGCAGATCTCGCCGCGGTTGATGGACGCGTCGATGCCATCGAGTACCGTCAGGCGCGCATCACCGTCGCCGTAGTGCTTTTTGAGATCCTTAACCTGGACGTAGGCTTCCTGCGTTGCCATGGTATCCCCCATTGTTAGCCTAGTACTACTTTATGAACGTAATAGTAAACCTTGGCGAACTATTTTGGGGCGAGGCCTAGGATTTATTTCAGACTAGGCGCGGGATTTGGCGCGTGAGAGGGCCAGGCCTACGGCGGCAATGGCGACGGCGAAGAGCACGGTGACGCCCAGGTCGCAGGCGATGTCACCCAACACGGTGGACGTCAGATCCGAAGCGAGCGCCTTGCCAATCGCGTCGTTCACCCAAAACGTCGGTACAAAGTGCGCCACCGTCTGCACGGCCGAGCCCATCAGCGACAGCGGCATCCAGGCGCCGCCCAAAAACGTCATGAGCATGCCGAGTAAGTTGCCCACGCCGTTGAGCAGCTCCTCGCGCGCACCCAGGCTCGAAAGCGCAAAGCCAACGGCCAGCGGCGTGCACGCCAGCGCAAACGTCGCCGCCAGCGCCAGGCACACACGGCCCACGCCGACCTCGGCAACCGCGCCGGCAAAGCCCACGACGCCCATCATGCTCGACACGAGCCAAATGCAGACGGTGAGCACGGCGGCGGCCACGAACACGGCGAGCGAACGCTGGCGCTCGGAGACCGGGCCGGCCTCCATGCGGCGCACGCGCTCGGGCTCGTTCATGCCCGAGAACACCAGCCCCACCGACACGATGACCGATGAGATAATCGCGTACGCACCAAAGTTAAAGTACGACTTGAGCGTGGCGGCGGCAGTCGAGTAGACCTTGACCTGCTCGATCTCGACCTCGGCACGCTTCGCGGCGGCATGCTCGGCCGCCTTGGCAACATCGCCGTTGGAGGCAGCGGGCTCAAGTGCGGCCGCAGCGCCCGCGAGCGAGATCCACCGTGAGGCCTCGGCGGACGAAAGCGCCGCCGCCATGGTGCCGGCACCGTAGGTCACATCGAGCTTGGGCAGGTCCTCCCCCGTACGGGCAGCCGCGATCAGGTCGTCCTCAAACCCCTCCGGGATAAAAAACACGCAGTCGGCGCTGCCCTTGGCGCTGTTGCTCTTGGAGAGCGCGTCCGCAAGGTCGTACGTGTCGTCACCAACGCCCGTGACCAGGTCAAAGCGTGAGCTCAGATGCTTGGTAAGCGCCCGCGAAAGGTCGCTATTGTCGCGGTCGACCACAATCACGTTGGTGTCGTAGGGCTTGTACTCGGTAAGCTGCGACGAGTTCCAGCTCACCGAGGCCGCGATGAATACGCCCATGAGCGAGATGAACACCGTATAGATGAGCAGGTAGAACGGGTGCGCCAGCGCCATGCGAAGCGCGGTCTTAAAGGTGCTCATAGCGGCTCCTTCCAAAGATCAGCGTAGCGGCGGCGACAAACACCAGCGCCATAAGGACCAGCGCGCCAGCGCGAACGGCAAACGGCCCCAGGTCCTCAAAGAAATACAGGCGATTGAACATGTCGCAGATGAGCTTGACGGGGTTGAGCCAGCACTCGGCCGGGCAGGCGCGGGCGACGTCGTCGGCAAGCGCCATCGCCGGCTCG
>UQJA01000020.1 GCA_900541285.1 uncultured Collinsella sp. | reverse complement strand
GGGTTAACGGCAGGCCCCGCCGACCGATTGCAAGCGGTCGGCGGGGCCATTGTGGCTCTTGACAGCGGATTGGGTCATATGAGCGAAAGCCCGCCAGGGCGAGCAAGGTGCCTTGAAACGAGGCGGCATTGACCTTCTGGTCATGCCGCCGAAGTTGAAAGGCAGATTGCCGCCCTGGCGGGCTTGCAGCGTCAAGTGGTTACGGCGTTTGGTAAAACGCCGTAACTAAAACCCGTGGCGCTCCAGGAAGCGGAAGGCTAGGCGGATCCAGGGGCGGACCGCCACCTGCTTGTCCTCGTTGTCGACCGCGGTGTTGGCGTTGCCGAGCGAAAGGCCGTGACCGCCCTGGTCAAAGACGTGCATCTCGCAAGCGACGCCCTCCTCCGCCATGCGTTGGGCAAACGGATAGACCTGCGCGATCGGCGCCGTCTTGTCGTCGGACACGCCCCACACAAAGGTCGGTGGCATCTGACGCGAAACATGCGTGGTGGGGCAGATGTCGGCCAGATGCTCGTCAGTTGCCTCGCCGCCCGTCACCATCGACAGGTAGTCGTTGAGCAAATCGCGCCCCGTCTTGCCGCCCGTCTTGGGCACACGCAAGTCAATGCGCGGATCGCGCGTCTGCATGTCGCGCACATAGGCAAAGTCGAGCAATGGATAGCCCAGCACCACGGCATCGGGACGAATGTCGTCCGGACGCGCCCCGGCAAGTGCCGCAAAGGGGCCGGTCTTCCACTGTGTTGCCAGCGAGGCACAGATCATGCCGCCCGCCGAGAATCCCACGACGCACACGCGCTTAGGATCGACATGCCACTCGTCGGCGTTGGCGCGCACCGTGGCGACCATCTTGGCAAGATCTGCCTGGGGGTGCGGAAAGCTCACGTCACCCGTAGAACTCGTGACATAGTTGAGCACAAAGGCCTGGTAACCGTGATCCAAAAACGCAAACGCCACAGGATCCTGCTCATGCGGAGCGATATGCGTAAACGCACCTCCGCCACAGATAATCACGGCAGGGCGGCGGCCATTCGGTTTATCGGGCAGCGGCTCGGCACCCAAATACGTAAACGTCGCCGGATATTCCTCGGTCGGCTCCTCGCCCCACAGCGCATGGTTCTCGACAATCATATGTGCTCCCTTCGCGCAAATTATGCGCCCTTGTTTTTCGCCTTCAAGCGTACCCCACTTGAACCCGTGGCGCAGAAACACTCCGGCAATAAGTTTCCCTTCAACTGATATATCACATAATCCCAGTTCAGAGGTATCGTTGAGCAGCGTAGAATAGGGGCGTTGACCAAGCCGCGAAACACATGTGAAACGTTTCCGGCAAACCAAACGCGCGATATGCGCCTATTTAAGTTGGAGGCAACTATGGGTCTGCTCGATTCGCTTAAGTCCACCTTCACCTCGACCGGCGAGGCGTCCGTTCCGCCCGCAGCAAGCTTCGCTACCCGCGAAGGCGTCATCTATGCCCCCGTCAACGGCGTGCTCGTCAACCTGAACGAGGTTCCCGACGAGACGATCGCCTCGGGCATGCTTGGCCAGGGCTATGGCATCGAGCCCATTACCGGCACCATCTATGCGCCCGCCAACGGCCGCATCGGTGCCACCACTGTCACCAACCACTCCATCGGCATGATCACCGAGGACGGCCTGCGCGTGTTCATCCATGTTGGCCTGGGCACCGTGGAAATGAACGGCAAGGGTTTTGCCCGCTTTGTCGAGATGGGCGATGTGGTCAAGGCAGGCCAGCCGCTCATCAGCTTCGACCGCGAGGCCATTAAGGCCGCTGGTCACGAGGACATCGTGACCGTCATCGTCTCCGAGCTCGATCGTCTTAAGAGCATCGACCATGTCGGCGAGTCTGGAACGCTTATCGGCGGCAACCCGCTCGTCAAGCTTGGCGACCCGCTGCTGGTTGCCAAGACCAAGTAGCCAGGCCCCACGCCACACAGCCAAAAGGCACCTCGTCAAGCGCCCGCGACCATTTGGCCGCGGGCGCTTTTCGTTTGAAAAACCATCCCGTCAATGCTTTATCTGTATAGCTCAAATGAGCCGAGCTGCTAGAATATCGAACTGTATGGATAACTATCATTCAACCGTTATGGGAGGATACGTGAACCGCACCAAAATCGCGCAGCTCTATGCCGATGCCGAGTCGCTCGGCGGCCAGACCGTCACCGTCGCCGGCTGGGTCAAGTCCGTCCGCGACATGAAGAACTTTGGCTTTGTTACGCTCAACGACGGCAGCTGCTTCCGCGACCTGCAGGTCGTCATGAACCGCGAGGCACTCGACAACTACGACGAGATCGCCCATCAAAACGTCTCGGCCGCACTCATTTGCACCGGCACCGTCAAGCTGACCCCCGATGCGCCCCAGCCTTTCGAGCTTTCTGCCACCTCCATCGAGGTCGAGGGCACGAGCGCCCCGGATTACCCGCTGCAGAAGAAGCGCGCAACCGTCGAGTTCCTGCGCACCCAGCAGCACCTGCGCCCGCGCACCAACCTGTTCCGCGCCGTGTTCCGCATCCGCTCTGTCGCGGCTGCCGCCATCCACCGCTTCTTCCAGGAGCAGGGCTTTGTCTACGTCAACACCCCCATCATCACCACGAGTGACTGCGAGGGCGCCGGCGAGATGTTCCGCGTGACCACGCTCGACCCCAAAAATCCGCCCCTCACCGAGTCCGGCGAGGTCGACTGGAGCCAGGACTTCTTTGGCAAGCATGCAAGCCTCACCGTGTCCGGCCAGCTCAATGCCGAGAACTTTGCCATGGCCTTTGGCGACGTGTACACCTTTGGCCCCACCTTCCGTGCCGAGAACTCCAACACCACGCGCCACGCCGCCGAGTTTTGGATGATCGAGCCCGAGATGGCCTTTGCCGACCTGAACGACTACATGGATAACGCCGAGGCCATGCTCAAGTACGTCCTCAAGGACGTTATGGCAACCTGCCCCGACGAGCTCAACATGCTCAACAAGTTTGTGGACAAGGGTCTGCTCGAGCGCCTGGACCATGTCGCCAACTCCGACTTTGCCCGCGTTACCTATACCGAGGCCGTCGAGATCCTGGAGCAGGCAGTCGCTGCTGGCCACCAGTTTGATTACCCCGTCAGCTGGGGCATCGACCTGCAGACCGAGCACGAGCGCTTCCTGACCGAGGAGCACTTTAAGCGCCCGACCTTCGTGACCGACTACCCGGCCGAGATCAAGGCGTTCTACATGCGCATGAACGAGGACGGCAAGACCGTCGCCGCCGCCGACTGTCTGGTTCCCGGTATCGGCGAGATTATCGGCGGCTCCCAGCGCGAGGAGCGCCTGGATCTGCTCGAGGCCCGCATCAAGGACCTGGGCATGAATCCCGAGCAGTACAAGTACTACCTTGACCTGCGCCGCTACGGTTCCTGCAAGCACGCCGGCTACGGTCTGGGCTTCGAGCGCTTGGTCATGTATCTGACCGGCGTGGGCAACATCCGCGACGTCCTGCCGCACCCACGCACCGTGGGCAACGCCGACTTCTAATCGTCGGACGCCAGCTCGCGTCGCCACACGCCAACGCTCATCGCATAAGCGTCTCTCGACATCGATCGAGAGGCGCTTTTTTCAACAGCATCCGTCAAGCTTCTGGCAAGTTTTTGGTCAGTTGAGCAGGGCTGTTGAAAACTCGACCCGCCGTTTGCCGACGACTACCGACCGCCCAGAGCGCCCTGCGCCCCTGGGAAAGCCCCACGTCCTAGGCTCCATACCGTCGCCACCCAAAACGGAAAGGACGTGGGCACCATGACCGAAGCCGCTGTTGAAACCTACGACACCACGACGAGGGGCGCCGCCTCGATGGCAGCTTATCGCGCCGTTCGCATCCTGCAACTATTAAGCGAAAACACCGGCGAGGACAAGGCCATGCTTTCCGATGAGTTGATCCGGCGCCTCGCCCATCCCGACGACCCCGCCCGCATGCCCATCTCGGCGGCGCGGCGCAGCATCTACACCGCCATCTCCGCGCTTCGCCATGCCGGATACGAAATTGAGTACAAACGCGGCGTGGGCTACAAACTTCTTACCCGCCCGCTCACCGACGAAGAGATCATCCGGCTCCACGGTATGGTCATGCGCAACCGCTCCACGCCTATCGCTATCCGCAAGAGCATGGCGCAGCACTTAGTTGCCATGGCGAGTGCCGACGTTCGCGGCTACCTCGATACACCCGAACCCGTTCCAAGCGCAGGCAGCAAGGCTACCAAGGCAACACGCACGCCCATCAAGCGCATCGACACGTGCGAGCTCGTCGAGCAGGCCATCGACCACGGAACCACGGTGAGTTTTGATATTTCGAGCGTCACGACACGCGGCGAAACCGAAGCAGCACGGATGACACTCCGTCCCTTTGCCATCAGGCAACGCGATGGCATCTCGTATCTGCTGGGAACGGTCTACGACGCCCGAGGCACCGACGATACGCTGCGCACCGTCGAGATCGCCCGTATGAGAAACGTCAGCACGCGCCTGCTCGACGGCAAGAAGCTCTTCGCCGCCCTGGACGAGGACGACGCCTCCTCCGCCGCATAAGACCCTCCGCCGCCCATTCGACTACCCGTACCGCCCATCCGATTCTGTATTAAAAAACCCGCCAGGCTGTTGTAAAAATGGACATCAGCGCTACTATAGTTCCACTTGCACTTTGTCCCAGTGCAGTGTTTCCAGCCATTTTTATACTGGGGGTAATGATATGAAGGACATCACCATCAGCCGCAGGAGCCTTCTGGTCTCCGCCGGCCTGCTCGCGCTCGCCCCGCTCGCCGGATGCGGCGGCAACTCCGGTTCCGGCTCTGCTGCCGCCGGTTCCGACTACACCATCGGCGTTCTAAAGCTCACCGAGCACCCCGCGCTTGATGCCTCCTATGAAGGTTTTACTAAGGCCATCAAGAAAAGCGGTCTTAAAGCCAAAATTGATCTAAAGAGCGCCCAGGGCGACCAGTCCACGTGTAAGTCCATTGCCGACAAGTTTGTGGGCGACAACGTTGACCTGATCTACGCCATCGCTACGCCCGCCGCTCAGGCTGCCGCCGGCGCCACGGCCGACATCCCCATCGTGGGCTGCGCCATCACCGACTACGCCGCCTCCGGCCTGGTCCAGGACAACGACAAGCCCGGCACCAACGTCACGGGCGCTTCCGACCTCACCCCGGTCGCCGAGCAGCTCGAGATGATGCAGAAGGTTCTGCCCGACGTTAAGAAGGTCGGCCTGCTCTACTGCACCGCCGAATCCAACTCCGACGTCCAGATCAAGGCCGCCAAGAAGGAACTCGACAAGCTGGGCATCGAGTACACTGACTTTACCGTCTCGAGCTCTAACGAGATCCAATCCGTCGTCGAGTCTGCCGTGGGCAAGGTCGACGCGCTCTACTCCCCCACCGACAACACCATCGCCGCGGGCGCCTCGCAGGTCGGTCAGATCTGCAAGGAGAACAAGCTTCCCTTCGTGACCGGCGAGGAGGGCATGTGCAAGGCCGGCGGCCTGTTCACCCTCTCCATCAACTACGAGGATCTGGGCTACGCCGCAGGCGAGATGGCCGTCAAGATCCTGAAGGGCGAAGCCAAGCCCGAGGACATGGCGATCAAGCACCTCTCAAGCAAAGACCTGGTCGTCGTCAAGAACGACGAGATGGCCGAGGCTCTGGGCATCGATCTTTCCGCTCTGGACGAGTAGCGCCATGCGCGGTAGCGCGTCTAGGGCACGCACTCGCGCCGTTGACGTGTTATTCAATATCTGAGCCACAGGGGCGAACGCCAAAGACCGGCGTTCGCCCTGCTTGTTTCGGATGAGTCAAAACATCCGGCCGCAGCTCTTTTATGCATTGTTACCGCTATCATGGTGACTCACGTGTCCACCCTATCCTAGGAGGTATGAAGCATGCTCATTGCATTGCAGGGCGCCGTTTCGCAGGGCGTCCTCTGGGGCATTATGGTGCTTGGCGTGTTTATCACGTTCCGCCTGCTCGACATTCCCGATATGACCTGCGACGGCAGCTTTGCCCTCGGCGGCTGCGTCTGCGCCGTGCTCCTCGTCAATAACAACGTCGACCCGCTGCTCGCCGTGCTGGCCGGCATGTGCGCCGGCGCCATAGCGGGCGCCGTCACGGGCATTCTGACCACCGTCTTTGAGATTCCCGCGATCCTCGCCGGAATCCTCACCCAGATCAGTCTGTGGTCCATCAACCTGCGCATCATGGGCAAATCCAATACGCCCATTCTTGCCAAGGGCACCGTGTTCTCGGCCGTCAGCAACATGACGGGCCTGCCGCAGTCCACCGTCGCCATCATCCTGGGTATTTTGCTCGCCGTGGCTATCGTTGCCATCCTGTATTGGTTCTTTGGCACCGAGATCGGCTCGGCACTGCGCGCCACCGGCAACAACGAGTACATGATCCGCGCCCTGGGCGTCAACACCAACTCCACCAAGATGATCGCCCTCGTGCTCTCCAACGCCCTCATCGGCCTTTCGGGCGCACTCATCTGCCAGAGCCAGAAGTATGCCGACATTGGCATGGGCACCGGCGCCATCGTTATCGGTCTTGCCGCCATTGTTATCGGCGAGGTGCTCGGCCGCCTGTTGCCCGGCGGTCTCACGCAGTTTAGCGTCCGTCTTGCCTCCGCCGTCTTTGGCTCCGTGGTGTACTTCCTTATCCGCGCCATCGTGCTGCAGTTGGGCATGGACGCCAACGACATGAAGCTGCTCTCCGCCGTGATCGTCGCCGTGGCCCTGTGCGTGCCCGTGGTTTGGGAGCGCTATAAGCTCCGCAGCTCCTACACGAAGGGAGATGAGGCAGATGCTTAAGCTCTCGCACGTCAAAAAGACCTTTAACAAGGGCACCGTCACCGAGAAGCGCGCTCTTACCGGTGTCGACCTCACCCTTAACGACGGCGACTTTGTAACCGTGATCGGCGGCAACGGCGCCGGCAAGTCCACGCTGCTCAACATGATCGCCGGCGTGTATCCGCTCGATTCGGGCGTTATCGAGCTTGACGGCACCGATATCTCGCGCCTGAGCGAGTCGCAGCGTGCCAAGTACCTGGGCCGCGTGTTCCAGGACCCCATGCGCGGCACCGCAGCCGACATGCAGATCGCCGAGAACCTGGCCCTCGCCAAGCGTCGCGGCCAGCGTCGCGGCCTTTCGTGGGGCGTCACCAAGGCCGAGAAAGATGAGTACGTTGAGCTGCTCAAGCGCCTGGACCTTGGTCTGGACACGCGTCTCAACGCCAAGGTCGGCCTGCTCTCGGGCGGCCAGCGCCAGGCACTCACCCTGCTGATGGCCACGCTCACCAGGCCGCGCCTGCTGCTGCTCGACGAGCACACCGCGGCCCTCGACCCCAAGACGGCCTCTAAGGTGCTCAACCTGACCGAGGAGATCGTCGACGAGAACCACCTGACCACGCTCATGGTCACGCACAACATGAACGACGCCATCCGTCTGGGCAACCGTCTGATCATGATGCACGAGGGCCATGTGATCTACGACGTGGCCGGCGACGAGAAGAAGTCGCTCACCGTGGCCGACCTGCTACAGAAGTTCGAGGAGGTCTCGGGCGGCGAGCTCGCCAACGACCGCATGCTGCTGAGCTAAAACCTGCCAAAAAGGGACAGGTTTATTTTGGTAGGTTTTATCTGCGCAAACGTCAAAACCGCCGCAAAGGGACAAACGCCCTTGCGGCGGTTTTCGCATATTATGTCGATAATCCGATATTCAACCAGACATTCTGGCTAAGGACTAAGGAAACTGCCATGAAAAGACTCCCCCGCCTTGCGTTAGCCGCCGCGTTGTTTGCCGGCGCGCTCGCAGGCATCCCAAGCCTCGCTTTCGCGGGGAACCTGCCCGCCGCTATTGACGGCTCCGTGGCCGTCATGCACACCAACGATATCCACGGCAGCTACAAGTACAGCTACAACGAAAGCAAGGGCACCGGCACTGTGGGTTTTGACGGACTGGCGGTTCTCTATAGCGCCCAGGGCAACGCCCCCGATCTTTTGCTCGATGCGGGCGACACCTTCCACGGACAGTCCTTCGCCACCATGAGCGAGGGCAAGAGCATCGCCGAGCTCATGGACACCTTCTACGCCGACGGCTACGACGCGACCACGCCAGGCAACCACGACTGGAGCTACGGCGCGGACAAACTCCGCGCCATGACCGGCTACAGCACCACCGGCACGCCCTTCGCCATGCTCTGCGCCAACGCAAAGTCCTCGAACGGCGTATGGAGCTCGAGCATCACCAAGACACTCGATCGCACCTGGGAGGATAGCGAGGATCACTCCACATTCGACTACAAAATCAAGGTCGGCGTCGTGGGTGCCATGGATGAGTCGCTGGGATCCTCGCTGCGCGCGGACCTGCTCGCGGGCACGTCGTTCTCGAGTGCCGCGAACGCCATCAATACCGAGGCAGAGCAGCTGCGCAGGGAGGGCTGCGATGTTGTTGTGTGTATCGCGCACACGCTCGACGCCAAGACCTTTGCCACGCGGCTCCGTGGCGTCGATGCCCTTATCGCAGGCCACGAGCACATCAACCTTAACGAGAAGGTGACGGGAGCCGACGGCAAGACAATCCACGTTGTCGAGGCGGGCAGTGCCTTTGCCGAGGTGGGACTGCTTTCCATTCCGTACAAATACGACACGAATGGCACCGAGACGACCGACGATGACACGGTCACGGTCCCTGCAGACGACAGCGACGAGAAGCTCTACACCGCCAAGAACGTCAACGACCTTTTGGCAGACCCCAACAAGGGCTCCACCTATCAGAGCATCCTTGATGAGGTCCACAACAACAAAATCAAGCCACTCGACGATGCCTTTAGCGCCGCATCGAGCGAGGTGCTCGGCACGAGCTCTGCCAATTATTTCTACGGCGAGAACGCATCTGGCACGCACGGCTGGGAGATGGTGCGCACCACCGATTTCCGCCCCAGTAAGGAGGGCGACACCACCAAGGCCCAGACCATCGGCCATGTGATTTGCGGCTCCTATCTTGCCCTGACGAGCGCAGACCTCGCTATCGAGAACGCTGGCGGCATCCGCAGCGGCATCGCGGCGGGCAACGTGACCGCCGGCAACGTCATCGCTATCTCGCCCTACGGCAACACCGTGGAGACCTGGACCATGACCGGCGCGGACTTCCTCGCAGCGCTCGAGCACTCGCTACAAATTAGCGACGATTGCAACGACAGCTACGAGCTTCAGCAGGCTTATGTGGCGGCCGGTCACACCGAGCAGGAGGCGCAAGACAAGTACAAGTGGCGCGATGACTCTGGCAGCGTTCTCTCCTTTGGCGGCATCAACGTGACGATTGATTGGACGCAGCCCGAAGGCAAGCGCATTGTGAGTGCCACACTCACCAAAGACGGCAGCACGCTCGACCCCGCCAAGACCTATACCGTCGCCACCAACAACTACATCATTACCAACACGACCGACTTTCCCACCTTTGCACACGCCACCAAGTACACCGAGTGGGGCACGTGCGAGGCGGCGCTGAGGGCGCTGATTGGGCAGAACGGCTGGGAGAGCAAGATGGCCGGGCTCACCGGCACCATCAGCTTTGGCTCCGAAGCCGTGGACCCCACGCCCACACCGGCCCCGACGCCTAAACCCTCGCCTAAGACGGACACGACGACCACGAAGGTCATCACCAAGAAGACGACCGGTAAGCTCGCTGCAACGGGAGACCGCACGCTGGCAGTAGTTGGCGCGTGCCTTATCGGCGGCATCATCGTCATCATGCTCGGCATTATCTGGAAGCGTCGACGCTAAGCTACACCGCCGGGCCTTGCAGCCCCGCCGCGTAAACCTTATATCGAGCACAGAAGCCCGTCCGAATTTGATCGGACGGGCTTCTTGGTGGGTATCATGGTTGGACGATCATTAGGAGGTTTCCCTACATGGAATTGTTTGAGCCAATTCTTCATTTCTTTGAGCAACGGTGGGTCCACAACATCATCTGGGCCGTCATCTTGGCGATAGGCACCGCCGTTGCCGCCAAGGTCGTATCCAAGACTCTGAACCATCTGCTTAACCGAGACGATAACCCGCTTCCGGCATCGAGTATCTTCATCAACATCGCGCGCGCCGTCATCTGGATGATTGGCGGCAGCTTTATCCTCGACAACTGCTTTGGCATTAACGCAAACGCGCTCGTCGCTGCTCTTGGCGTCGGCGGCATCGCTATCTCGCTCGGCTTTCAGGACACGCTGTCAAACCTTATCGGCGGCATGCAGGTGACCTTTATGGGCATCATCAAACCCGGCGACAATATCGAGGTCGGCGGCGTATCCGGCGTGGTCCAAGACATCACTTGGCGCCATACAACGATTGAGGATGCCTGCGGACAGACCATCATTGTGCCCAACTCCAACATCTCCAAGAACACGCTCGTGCACCTCATGCCCTTTGGGCGTGTGGCTGTGCCCGTTGCCGTAAAGGACACGTCCAAGTGGGCCTCGCTCGACGCACTGGCAGACGAGCTGACTAGCGCCACCAAGGCCGCCGTGCTTCCCATCTCGGACTTTGACAAGGAGCCCTACGTACTCTTTAGCGAAATCGGCGACTTTGGCATCAAAGGAAAGATCATCTTTATCGTCAGCGACGACAGCACTACTTTCACGGCAGCCGACGCCTGCATCCGCGCCATCGCCCCCATCATCGCCTAAACCACCGCAAAGGGGACAGGCATCTTTGTAGTGGTTTTCATTCGTGGTACCATGGTTCATATAGTTGTTTAAACGACTAAGGGAGCAACATTATGGAAGAGGCCTATCGTCAAGCACGCAAGCGCGGCGAGCAAGGACGTCGACGCGCCATTAGCCAAAGCGAGCATCCATACCTTACGGACCTCGATAGCTTGGTTGCTCAGCTCCCCTTAGGTCAGCGAGAGAATGTCGGCCTGCGGGATATTCCGCTCGAAATGGTCGTCGGCACGGTCACCAAGGGCCGTCAGTCCGCCTTTTCGTGTAACTTTATGCCCCTGCTTCCGTTTAACACCGAGTTCGCCCGCAAGTGGTCAAACCTCTACGACATCCAGGTGACCGAGGGCTATCGCGACCCCATCATCGTCACCGAGTTCATGCATCGGTTCTATGTCCAGGAAGGCAACAAACGCGTCAGTGTCCTCAAATTCCTAGACGCCCCGACGGTTTCGGCCAAGGTCACCCGTCTCTACCCCGGCACATGGGATTCCGTCGAAAGCCGCCTGTACGGTGAGTTCTGCGCGTTTTGGCGCGTCTGCCCCCTATACGAGATCGAGTTCTCGCGTGAGGGAAGCTACGAAACGCTCGCCAAGATGCTCGGTCAGAACCTTATCGAAAAATGGCCGCAGAAAAAGGTCGACTACCTGCGTCACACCTTCCTGCTCTTTAAGCGTGCCTACCTTCGCGCAGGCGGCGATCACCTGGACATTACGCCCGCCGACGCCATGCTCGTGTACCTCAATGTGTACAACCAGGACCGCCTGCTGGATACGCCGACGGATATCGTCGTAAACCGCCTGTGCAAGATCTGGCGCGAGCTGGTCATTGCCGGCAAAAATGACGAGGACAAGGTCGATCTCGTCGAAGCACCGAGCGTCGACGAGGAGGAGACGCCCGCCAAGTCCACCTCCGGTGTGCTCAACTTCTTTATGGGCAAGACCGTCTACTCAGCGACCAACCCCCTGCGCATCGCCTTTATCCATGAGTTCCCCTGTGCGACGTCGAGCTGGGACAGCCTGCACGACCAAGGGCGTCAGTATCTCGATGAGCACTTTGGCGGTATCGTGCGCACCGAGGCGTTCGAGGACTGTCACGATCCGGACGTGTTCTACGCCGCCGTGGAAACGGCTGTCAAACATGGAGACAGCGTCATCTTCTCGACCTCGCACCGCCTGATGGAATACACGCTCAGAGCTGCCGTTGAGTATCCCCAGGTTCGGTTCCTTAACTGCTCTATCGGCCTTCCCCACCAAAGCGTTCGTTCGTACTTTGGCAAGATGTACGAGGCCAAGTTCCTCCTGGGCGCCCTTGCCGCCAGCATGGCGGACAACCATCGCATCGGCTACCACGCGTCGGTCTTCGCGTCCGGCGCGCTCAGCGAGATCAATGCCTTTGCCATCGGCGCCTCGCTGCTCGACCCCCGCGCGCAAATTATCCTCACCTGGGGCGATGTGCCCGCCGGCGGTCTTACCGAGGCCATGTGCCGCGAAGGCGTGAGCGTCATGACCGGCGCTGACATGTCAAAGTCGCTCGAAGACCCCACGGCCTACGGACTCCACCGCCTGGTCGATGGCAAGGTTTCCGGCATCGCCATGCCGGTATGGAACTGGGGCCGTTACTACGAGCTCATCGTTCGCAGCCTTCTGCACGGCACGTGGGACGAGACCAGCGATGACAACCAAGTGCGCGCCGTCAACTACTGGTACGGCATGAGCTCCGGCGTTATCGACATCCGTTACGCTCCGGGCCTACCCTACCAGACGCGCAAACTCGTGCAGTTGCTCCGCAACGGCATTGTCGAGGGATCCATCAACCCCTTTGGCGGCGAGCTCCACAGCCAGAACGGCGTGGTACAGATTGAAGGCTTTCCTCCGCTGCCGAGCACGCAGATTGTCGAGATGAATTGGCTGGCGGATAACGTGGTAGGCACCATTCCGCAGCTCGACGATGAGCCGAAAGTCCCTGCCCTATGAAAATCCTTGCCATAGCCGATACCGAAGAACGATGCCTTTGGGAGTGCTTTCGCAAGGAACGCTTTGAGGGAGTCGACCTGATTTTGTCCGCCGGCGATCTGGACCCGGACTATCTTGAGTTTTTGGTTACGGTCATCAACAAGCCGCTCATCTACGTGCGCGGCAATCACGATGATCGCTACGCACGTCATGCACCGGGCGGATGTATCTGCGTGGAAGACAGCGTGTACACGTACCGAGGGATTCGCATTGCGGGCCTTGGCGGGTCCATGCGTTATCGCGACGGCGCCAACATGTACACCGAACGCGAGATGTCCAAGCGCATGCGTAAGCTGTCGCGTAAGGTTAGGATGGTCGGCGGGTGCGACATTCTGCTTACCCATGCACCCGCCGCCGGTATGGGTGATCTGGACGATCTGCCGCATCGAGGGTTTGAGTGCTTTAACACGGCGCTTGAGTCCTGGGGGGCCGACTACATGGTGCATGGGCATGTACACCAAAGCTACGGTTACGATTTTCAGCGCAAGCGGCAGCATGTGTGTGGAACGACGATCATCAACGCCTGCGGCTATACGCAGTTTGAGCTCGACCAGACGCGCTACCCCATCCGTGGCTGGCAGGCAGCCTGGCTCAATTCGCAAACCATGCGCCGCGAGCTCAAACGCCACGATGCCATCGAGTCCTCAACAGCCAGAACACCCTGGTAACCACCACAAAGGGGAGACCGTCCCCTTTGTGGTGCTTTTGACGCGATAGCAAGAAACCCGGTCCTGCACAAGGCAGAACCGGGTTTCTTTAGCAATGCTTGCTTTGCTCAGGCAGTAACTAGCAGTTACTCAGCCAGGAAGTCACGCTGGACAGCGGGATCGACCTTGACGCCAGGGCCCATGGTGGAAGACACGGAGATGGACTTGACGTACTTGCCCTTAGCAGAAGAGGGCTTGACGCGCAGGATCTCGGTGTACAGGGCAGCGTAGTTCTCGACGAGCTGCTGCTCAGAGAAGGACTTCTTGCCCAGGGGCACGTGGCAGATGCCGTAGCGGTCGGCGCGGTACTCAACACGGCCAGCCTTGAGCTCGGAGACCATCTTGGCGACGTCCATAGTCACGGTGCCGAGCTTGGGGTTCGGCATGAGGCCACGGGGACCAAGGATCTTACCGATGCGGCCAACCTTGGCCATCATGTTCGGCGTAGCGATAGCGGCGTCGAAGTTGATCTCGCCCTTCTGGATCTGGGCGACGAGCTCGTCGGAACCGATGATGTCGGCGCCGGCAGCCTCAGCCTCGCGGGCCTTCTCGCCCTCGGCGAAGACGGCAACACGAACGGTCTTGCCGGTGCCGTGGGGCAAGGAGATGGAACCACGGATGTTCTGGTCAGCCTTACGAGTATCGATGCCCAGACGGAAGTGGGCCTCGACGGTCTCGTCGAACTTGGCGGTGTCGAGCTCCTTGATGAGCTTGGCAGCCTGAAGGGGGGTGTAGAGCGTGGCGCGGTCGATCTTCTCGGCAGCGGCGTTATAGCTCTTACCATGCTTAGCCATGTGCATTACCTCCTGTGGTTAAACGGGCGTGAGCCCTCCCACATCGTATCGTGTGCCCTATTGCACACATATAACGGGCGCCCCGGTCGGAGCACCCGTCATTACCTAAAGAAATCGCTACTCAGCGATGGTGACGCCCATGGAGCGGGCGGTACCGGCGATGATCTTCTTGGCGGCGTCAATGTCGTTGGCATTGAGGTCCGGCATCTTGATCTCGGCGATCTTGGTGAGCTGCTCCTGGGAGAGCTGACCAACCTTGTCGGCCTGCGGCTTAGCGGAACCAGACTTGAGGTTCAGCTCCTTCTTGATGAGGTGAGCCGCCGGCGGGGTCTTGGTGATGAAGGAGAAGGACTTGTCCTCGTAGACAGAGATCTCAACGGGGATGATGTCGCCCTTCTTGTCCTGCGTCTCGGCGTTAAAGGCCTGGCAGAACTGCATGATGTTCACGCCAGCAGCGCCCAGGGCGGGGCCGACGGGAGGAGCGGGGTTAGCTGCACCAGCAGGAATCTGGAGCTTAATGACGTTGGCAACCTTCTTCTCAGCCATGGTCATTCCTTTCGAATCACGAGTGTGAAGTACTTGCTATATCGTAAGCACGCACGTGTTAGAAGCACTCCTGAGATGAGCAGTCACAGAAGAAGCACGCTCGCGCGAACGGACGAAAACTTAAGCGATGACAGCGACCTGGTTAAAGTCGAGCTCGACCGGCGTCTCACGGCCAAAGATCATCAGCGTGACCTTGAGCTTGCCAGCCTCGGTGTTAACCTCGGAGACCTTGCCATCAAAGTCGGTAAGCGGACCATCGGTGACGCGGACGGACGTGCCGACCTCAATATCAACCGAGGTGCGCTTGGGCGAATCGCCCTTACCGGGACGACGAGTCATCTTGTTGTACTCGTCGCGGGAAAGCGGAGCGGGCTTGCCGTTGCCGCCCAGGAAACCGGTGACGCCAGGCGTGTTACGAACACACGTCCAAGCATCGTCATCCATCTCCATGCGGACCAGGACATAACCCGGGAAGATCTTGGAATCCTTGGTCTCACGCTTGCCACCCTCTTTAATCTCGGTGACACGCTCCATAGGAATCTCGATATCAAAGATACGGTCCTGCATGCCCATAGTCTCGATGCGATGCTCGAGATCGGACTTAACGCGGTTCTCGTATCCAGAGTAAGTGTGAACGACGTACCAACGCTTAGACATGGTTTAGCCCCTCAATCCAGAGAACAGAGCAAGAGCCTCGCCAAAGCCAGCATCGAGCAGAGCGATGACGACGCCGACGACGATCAGAGAAGCGCAAACGACGACCGAGTAGTTCACGAGCTCCTTCTTATCGGGCCACGTGACACGCTTCATCTCGGACTTGACCGAAGCGAAATACTTCTTGGTGCGGGCGAAGAAACCAGGCTTCTCGTTCTTCTTGGACTTCGCAGCCTTCTCGTTCTTCTTGGCAACGGCCTTCTTGGCCTCAACCTTGGAGTTGGCGACAGCGTTGTTGGCAGGCGCCTGCTGCTGAGCCTTCTTCTTGTTCTTCTTGTTGGCCATTTGGGTTACCTCCGCGCAATGCGCTTATACATGAGTAAACCGTAAGCCCCCAATTGGGAGCTTACGGAATAATGACTGGCACGCCAGGAAGGACTCGAACCCTCAACACTCGGTTTTGGAGACCGATGCTCTACCAATTGAACTACTGGCGTATGTGACTAGAGACTAGCGAGTCTCTTTGTGCAGCGTGTGGTGACGGCACCAGGGGCAATACTTCTTGATCTCCATACGATCAGGCATGGTCGACTTGTTCTTGGTGGTCGTATAGTTGCGGCGCTTGCACTCAGTGCACGCAAGAGTAACTAGAGTACGCATGTATCCTGAACCTTTCATTTCCGCCCCGTACGGGCACGAGTTGTTACTTTATCAGCTCCACGTAAGTGCTGTCAATGAAAACCTCGAGTCAATTGGTTCTCGGTGGATCCATTCATATTTGGAACACATCAATGAAGCCATCGAGAGCTAATCGACGGTGCATCCAGGACCATTATCGATCCTCTCGACACCAGCAACGGCTCAATATCCATTGCAGAAAAGAACCCGGCACCCATATAAGTGCCGGGTTCTCTAAGTCATCTATATCAAAGAGCTAATTTACTCAATGATCGTGGAGACGATGCCCGAACCGACGGTGTGGCCACCCTCGCGGATAGCGAAGCGCAGGCCCTCCTCCATGGCGATCGGGTGGATGAGGTCGCCCTCGATGGTGATGTGGTCACCAGGCATAGCCATCTCGGTGCCCTCGGGGAGCTTGACCGTACCGGTAACGTCGGTGGTACGGAAGTAGAACTGAGGACGATAACCATCGAAGAACGGGGTGTGACGGCCGCCCTCCTCCTTGGTCAGAACGTAGATCTCGCCGGTGAACTTGGTGTGCGGGGTAACCGAACCGGGCTTGCAGAGAACCTGGCCGCGTTCGATGTCCTCACGCTTGATGCCGCGGAGCAGCAGACCGACGTTGTCGCCAGCCTCGCAGAAGTCCATGGACTTACGGAACATCTCGATACCGGTAACGACAGTGTTCTGGGTATCCTTGATGCCGACGATCTCGACGGGCTCGTTGAGCTTGAGCTCACCGCGCTCGACACGGCCGGTAGCAACGGTACCACGGCCGGAGATGGTCATAACGTCCTCAACGGCCATCAGGAACGGGAGGTCGTTGTTACGAGCAGGCGTCGGGATGTACTCGTCGACAGCCTTCATGAGCTCGCGGATGGCGTCCATCCACTTGGCGTCGCCCTCGAGAGCGCCCAGAGCGGAACCACGGATGACGGGGATGTCGTCGCCGGGGAAATCGTACTCGGAGAGGAGCTCACGGGTCTCCATCTCGACGAGGTCGATGAGCTCGTCATCGTCGACCATGTCGCACTTGTTCAGGAAGACGACGATGTAGGGAACGCCGACCTGACGGGCGAGCAGGATGTGCTCGCGGGTCTGAGCCATGGGGCCGTCGGTAGCGGCGATGACCAGGATAGCGCCGTCCATCTGAGCAGCACCGGTGATCATGTTCTTGACGTAGTCAGCGTGGCCCGGGCAGTCAACGTGAGCGTAGTGACGGGCAGCGGTCTCGTACTCGACGTGGGAGACGGAGATCGTAATGCCGCGCTCGCGCTCCTCGGGAGCCTTGTCGATGTTCTCGAACGCAGTGAAGTCAGCCTTGCAGCCCTCGGTCTCGGAGAGAACCTTGGTGATGGCGGCGGTCAGCGTGGTCTTGCCGTGGTCGACGTGACCAATGGTGCCGATGTTAACATGCGGCTTAGTGCGCTCAAACTTCTCTTTGGCCATAAAGCCCTCCTCTAAACAGGTCGTCCCCGGACGGGACTTTGCCTTTATACCATAGTGGCCTCTCAACATACTATTGAGAAGCCACCGTGTTACCTATGGTAGCGGTGACTGGATTCGAACCAGTGACGCCACGGGTATGAACCGTGTGCTCTAACCAACTGAGCTACACCGCCGGATGGAGCCTGCAACCAGACTTGAACTGGTGACCTCTTCGTTACCAACGAAGTGCTCTACCGACTGAGCTATACAGGCACTTGACGGGTGGGAGCTATAGGATTCGAACCTATGTAGGCAGAGCCAACGGGTTTACAGCCCGTCCCCATTAACCACTCGGGCAAACTCCCAATCGTTCAAGTATCCGCAGGTCCTTTGGTCTTTTGGACCGCCGCCCCCGCGAACGAAAAAGATAATACGATGCAACCTTGGGGGCTGTCAACGAAAACCTCTAGATACACGGTGCCGGGCGTATCTATATAGTCATGACCTGCGGTTTTGTTGAGTTTGGATATGAAGGACGGTGGTTTTGGATACTGAGGTGACGTTTCCCGAGGTAACACTTTGGTGTAGTAGAGTACACCTTGAGGATCGGGCTTCGATAACAGCCTATTTGCACCTATATATAGTTCGAGATCGGAGCTTCCCAGACAGAAGATTGCTCTTCCCAGGCAAAATCGAGCGTGGATTTTCTTCCGTCTGAAATCGAGCGTGGATAATCTCCCACTTTGCCGCGTCATCGAATCCAAAGTGGCAGATTATCCACGCTCATTCACTAAGCGGGAGATTTTCCACGCTCGTACGCCCGATAATCCACGCCCAAGGTGAACGGCTGGGTTCGTTCCCGCCTTTATCTCAATCTGTAACAGTAAGAACGGTTTTCCGCCCCTTCTTGTTACAGATCGAGACAAACCTGAAGCTAGGTGCGCCAAACCCGCCGACTTATCGACAAAAAAGAAACGGGCTCTGTCCCACAGGGGAACAGAGCCCGAAACTCTCATGGAGCCAGTGACAGGAATCGAACCTGCAACCCACTGATTACATCGGTGTCCTTATCGTTTATTAGCGTTCATCTGCGACTATGCCGACCGTGACCTCGCGTTTTTCTTTCATTTTCCGCCTATAGTCTCACTTGAGACGTCTCCGAAACAGTCAAATTGCACAGTCATTGCACACGTGATTGCACACGGAGGAACAATGGAAGAGAAATTTGCTACCTCATCTATATATAAGTACATGAGCGACCGCTGGCGCGCGCAGTTCCCCTACTTCGAGGATGGAGCCTGGCGCAAGAAGACCCAACTTCTTGAGCATCGAGGCCGCGATAAAGGTCGAAGCCATAAACATCGTGATGCTGCAATGGTGGAAGCCGAGGCCATCCGCGCTCACCTGAATGCAGAAGCGGAAGCCAAGGCAATGAAACCAACGAGCTCGATTTCAGTCGCCGAACTAGTGTCTAGCTATATAACAATGGAGTGCGCCGACATCGCGCGTTCAACCGCAACCGGCTATTCAGGCATGCTCCGCCGAAACATCGAACCTTATATTGGCAGCATCCCCCTAGAGGACCTGACTGAAGAAGACGTTCAGGAATGGGTCAGCGTAATGGCAAAGAAGCATGCGAGATCAACTGCATGCAATTCCCTTAGGCTGTTGAGGGGCTCATTGAAATACGGGCTAAGGAAAAAGCTAGTCTCGGAAAATGTTGCCGCATGGGCCAAGGTTCCCAAGAACGAGGATGCCGACTACGGACGACCGAATTCACTTACCGGAAGGGAAAGGGCGCGCGTCCTAAACACCCTCAACGCATCCATAGATGTCCCGGCAATTCTAGCCGCGAAAATCGCCCTATATACAGGACTCCGTCGAGGTGAACTTTGCGCCCTGAAGTGGAAATGTGTCGACTTTTCCCATTCCTCGATTCGCGTGGAGGCCGCAATCGGGCACACCGACACCGAGTTCTACATCAAAGGCCCCAAAAGCGTCAGCAGTAGACGGACAATTCCGAATTGCCCGGAGGACCTCATGCACGATCTAGCCGCGCGCAGGCGAAACATGGAAGAAGAATGTACCAGGCTTGGGACTGAATTCAGCGGGGAGATGTTCGTGCTAGGCTTTCCCGACGGCTCGTTCCTCAAGCCGCCCAGGGTCAATGACGCCTGGCGTGCGCTCTCCAAGGCGCTGAACCTTCATGGAGTATTAAATAGGAACACGGTGACCTTCCATGACCTAAGGCACAGCTTCGCAACATACGCTGTCGCCAACGGCGTAGACCCAAGAACGCTCGCAAGCCTGATGGGTCACTCCAAAGCCTCCATGACCCTAGATAGATACGCCAGCGCCGACCCGAAGGCAACCGCATCGGCAATGAACGCCCTAGGACGCCTTTATAAGAGCGCCCCATAGTATCCAAAAACCGGATAAGACCTAATCGAAGGCCGCGATACTGCATCGCGGCCTTTCCTATACCTTCCCGTAGTAAGTCATTTCAGTCCACCGGGTCCGTATCGTCCGCCATGACCGCGTTTTTGAATCCGTCGCCCAAGACGCTCCAGACTAGATCTCAAAGAGACGGCAGCAGACAGAAAGGAGGTCGAAATGGAAGTTGAGAGCAAACGCATCACTCTTGATGCTTTTCGCACTATGCCAGACATCGTTGATCCGATACCTGTCGCCCACCTGCTCGGTATCAGCGACCGCTCCGTCTACAGGCTCTGCCAGAACGGAACGTTCAAAGCCGTGAAGTGCGGGAAGCTGTGGCGCATCAATCGCGACAGCGTTCTTAGCTACATCGGCGTCAACTGAATGTAGCGAGCGTCGGCTAAGACCAACTGAGCTCAGAGCAAACATGGGTATTAACAAATTCAACGCCGGACCCATTGAAATAATTGCAGAGTTGATTGATTTCGATGCCGTCCGAATCATAAACGAGCTCATCGCATATACGCCCTTGCCGGCGGCTAAAGCGCCAAAAGGCTATCCGATTACATACACGGAAGACGAATAGACACCACAGGGGGCCAAACGGCCCCCTGTTTTATGAGGAGACCCTATGGCCGAAACCAAAACCATCAGCGTAAAAATCGACCGCAAGCTCTACACCGCCCTCAAGGCGCGAGCAGAGCTCAACGACTCCAACGTCAGCGACGAGATCCGCTCGCTCCTGCGCTCGGCGCTCGCCGCGGAGGGGCTCGACCTCTACGGCAACGAGGTCGCGGGCTTCATACGCGGCGTCGTCGACGCGCGGATGGACGTCGCCGCACTCGACATCGAGCGCAAGCTCGACGCCGCCGAGGACCGCATCGCCGCGGTCCTCTCGCGCCCCATGACCGCCGCCATCATGGCGGGCCTCATGTCGGCCGACGTCCTCAAGGCCTCCTACGCCTCGCTCGACGACGTCCCCGTCGCGGACATCTGGAAGAACTACCTCGCGCAGGCCGGCGAGCTCAGCCGCGCCGGACTCGGCCGCATCGACGAGGTGAAGCTCCACGCGCGCGAGCGCGCCGATGGCTAGCCCGCCCGTCATCGTCAACCACTCCGTCGTCCGCGCGGGGGCGTCCGCGAGGGCGTCCGCCGCGGGCCTTGCGGCATACGCCGGCACCCGCCGCGGCGTCGTCATCGAGATCAGCGAGGCCGACGGCAGGAGGCGCGGCGTGGACGGCCTGGCCGCCTACGCCGCGAACAGGACCGGCTCGACCGGCGGCCTCTGGGGCGCGGACGGCCCGGTCCCCGTGGCGGAGGCCAGGCGCGCCATCGCCCAAAACAGCGGCGCGGTGCTCACTACCGTCGTCACGGTCCCGAACGACATCGCCCCCGGGGCCGGCCTCGACCGCCTGGACGCCTGGCAGGCGCTGGTGCGCTCCGAGTGGCCGAGGCTCTTCTCCGAGATGACCGGCGTCCCCGAGAGCCGCGTGGAGTTCTACGCGGCGATGCACGTCAACGGCACGAGCCACCACGTCCACATCCTCACGGTCGACCGCAAGGGCGGCTGGGATTCCCTGCTGCCCAGGGGGAAGATGGAGGCGGCGCGGCTCGAGATCTCCTCGAAGGCAATGGCGCCGCTGCTGCGGGAGGCCTACATCGAGCGCGACCTCGCGAGGGCAGCCGCGCTGGACGCCGTCGCCCGCATCGACCGGAACCGTTTCGATATCGAGCTGCCGCCGGACGGAAGAATCGAGGCCGCCCACCTCAGGCGTTTCCACCCGGAGGCCTCCGCCGAGCTGAGGGAGGCCCTCGACCGGGCGGCATCCGGCTCCCCCGAGCTCGCCGGCGCGCTGGACCGCCACAGGAAGGCGGTCGAGAGGTGCGCCGGCCTCAAGTGCCTGACCGGGGAGGCACGGGACGCCTACGCCCGCAAGGCGGCCGCCGACCTCGATCTCAGATGTGAGAACGCGGCTCTGCGCGTCCTGGTACCCGACAGGGTGCCGGCGCGCGAGCAGACGCCGGTGCGGCGCGCCGCCCCGGCAACCGGCCCGGCGGTGGAGAGGCGGCGGGAGGCCGGACTCGCCACCGAGGCCCGGGCCTGCATCCCGAGGGCGCGCCTCGAAAGGATCACGCGAAAGGCCGCACGCGGCCGGACCCTCGAGCCGGCAGACCTCAGGGGGTGTCCCACGGCGGACCGGGCATTCAGGCGCACCCCGTCGGCAGGTACCGCCCTAGGGCGCGCCGCCGCGATGGCGACCCTGGTCGCCAGAGAAGCCACACGGGACGACAGAGGACGCGACATGGGAGACGAGGCCGGCGAGAGGGCGCTGAAACTCATCGCCGCGACCCTGAGGGTCCTCGCCTCCGGCGGCACCGGGCCGTCGAGCGTCCCCGCGCTGAAGATAGCAAACAGGATAGAGAGGACGATCACGAGATGAAACCGAAATCCTTCAACCGCGACATGAAAAAGGAACTCGCCGGCACGCTCGCGGCCCACGGCGTCGCCGCCGTCATAGCCTGCGCCGCGACCGCCAGCGCCTGGGACTACGCCAGGTGGTGGACCCTATCCCTCATCTCAGGCCTCTCCGTCCTGCTGCGGCTGCCCACGGCCGACCCGGGCCCCGAGCCCGCCTCTCTATCGGGGCGGCCCGCCGACACGGCGGCGTCGGGCCAGGCGGGCGAGCTGCTCGCGGCGCTCACCCTCGTCGCGGCCTCCGTCCTCGCGCTCGGATTCGTTTCTTGGGGCCGTTCATGGGCGAGGCTCCACGACGGAACGTTCGCCGGCGACCGCGCGCCCACGCGCACGCACGGGGACGCCTGGCTCGAGTCGAGGCCCTCCAGGGTCGCG
>UQJA01000019.1 GCA_900541285.1 uncultured Collinsella sp. | reverse complement strand
CGCTCGGCGAGCTCGCCGAGCATGGCGCGCACGCTCGCTGTCTGACACGCCTCGTGGCGGCGATATCCCCACCACGCCTCGGTCATATCCTCGTGCATCGCGTAAACTTTGGTCGTCGTCGACCCTACGTCCAGTCCTACTAGCAACGCCATAATGCTCCGTCTCTCGCATTTTTCCCGCTAGAGATATACCACTCTACGTAATACAACAGACTGTTGTATTTAAACTCCGTATAAAAAGCGGCTGCCAAAACGCTTCAGCAGCCGCCGAATGCACCAACAGATTGTTCTGCGCGCTAGCACGTCGGGCAACGGAGCAGCACGGGCCCTCCGGTCATGCGCACCGCTCACGCCCGCGATGTCGCCGAGAGAGCTATCCACGCTTAGGGCTCCAACCAAGCAAGTCGCCCGCGCTCAGCAGATCCCTAAGCGAGCTACTCGCACTCAGGAGCCATAGCCTGCTCCAAGAGCTCGGCATGCTCCTCCTCGAAAACCGTCCCCACAGGGAAGGCGCGACGGAAGACGAAGCGGGAAATCGGACCGGCTACCAAAAGGTTCCACGGCAGCGCCATCACAAAATTATGCGGGATGTTGATCATCCAGATCGCGGGCACGGAATACAGGTTCGCAAGGATGCCGCCGGGCATGTGCGTCAGACCCTCACAGGCACCGTACAGCGACATGATGATGACCATGGGAACGACCATGCAGGAGCTGACGGCGAGCGTCATGGCAAGTGGCGAGCTCTTGCCCGGCGTGACCAAGTACTTAAAGGCGAAACCCTTGGCGAGCGGGCTGGCGACGAACCAGTCGCAGCACATGGCAAAAATGTAGGCAACGGGGAAGCCGAGCCACGCAGTGGCAACGACCTCGCCGTTGATGGCCCCGTGCTGCAGGGCAACGTTGTAGATGCTCATCCAGAGCACCATGCAAAAGCACATGATAAAGGTGAACAGCAGGCTCTCCCGTTTGTTGATAGGCATAAAGGGCAGATTCCTCTCTGTGTTGTACCGCGGCGCCACGCAACAAAAACGGGCGGGCAAGATGGAGCTGTTGGGACTTCATCTCGCCCGCCCGTGTTACGCGCGTCTGCGACTACTTATGTGGTGGAACTACCCTAACACGAACGGCGCGCGCTTCGTAAGCGTTGAGTTTGTGGAGATGCAGGGCACCAAAACCCCCGACCCCATAAGTTGCGGTGGAATACGGACTGTTTTGACCCTTTAAGCAACAATTCAGTCCCTATTTCACCGCAACTCATTTGGTGCAAAGTAACCTGTCCCCCTTGTACCAATTAGCTGGTGTGGCGCCAGCGAGGGTCGGTGAGCGTACGCGCCACACCCAGTCCAACGGGCAGAAACGCTACGATGAGCACTGCGCGCACAAACCAGCCGAGCATATTGACCGTGTCGAAGGTGCACATGTAATACATCGAGCGATACAGATACAAGCCCGGCACCATAATGACAATCGAAGGCACCGTGAGGGCGATGCGCGGGTAGGTGAGCTTGACTTCAGCCAAGCTTGCGAGCAGCCCCGATACCAGCGCGCCGATAAACGCTGCTGCCTCGGGAGGCATTCCCGTGCTGAGGCCCAGGAAGGGAATCATCGTCGGCGCATCGACAAGGGTCAGACGCAGGGTATTGGACACGGCGCCGATCAATCCAGCTGCCGCGGCCATCTTTACCGGGCTGTTGAACATCACCGAGAAGCCGAATACGCCAACGAAGCTCATCACCACGCGCAGGAGCGTAAGGGCAAGCGGCGAAAGGCCCAGTGGGGCAAAGTCGTCCGGCGCCAGGCCAACACACTCGGCAACCATCCAACCTACGAGGGTCGCCATCACAATAATCGATACGGCATATGAAAGGCGCTCGATACCGCTTCGCATGTCGAGCTTAGCGATGTCGAGGCCTGCCGTAATGAGTGGAAAGCCGGGAATCACAAAGAGCATGGCGCCGATATAGCCTTCTTGGTGCGACATTGCCCCCGGTATGACCTGGCCAAGGCCGAGCAATGCCAGCAGATACGAAACGCAAGCGAGCGCAACGCCGGTCGTCAGCGCGCTGAACTGACCAAGGCCTTGCTTGAGAATATGGGAGCGGGCAAAGTTACCGACACCCGCGCCCACGAACGCGCAGGCCATCTCGATAGGGCCGCCGCCGAGCAAAAAGACGAAGGCGCCGCAAGCACAGGCTGCCGCAAGGCCCTGTTGCCAGGGAGAGTAATCAGGCTTTGAGCTCTCAACGGTCCTGAGCATCTCGTGATACTCGTGTACCGTGAAGCGACGACCATAGGTCTCGATTTCCTTGAGGAAACTCTCCATCATCCAAATGCGATGGGTATTGACTCCCGTTGTGGGCAGGCTGACAACCTCGTTAAAGCAGTGGCCATCTTCGATGCAAGTGCACTCAAACGACAGAAGACTCAGGTCGACGTGAATCGTGACGCCGAGTACGGCAGCAACACGATTCATGGTATCGCGCACGCGCCAGGCACCCGTTCCGCTCGCGAGCATAAGCATACCGGTGCGGCAGATGATGGATGATTTATCGGTGAGCGGCGCATCGACGGCAAGTTCATCGCCTGCCGTCACGATCTGGTGCCAGTCAGTTTTCATATGGAGCGCGCCGGCACGAACGCCGTGGTGCATGGGGGCTCTCGAAAGCAGCGAGTCAAGGCGCGAAGGCTGTGGGGGCTCCGTTAATTCGCCCTCGTCCTCGTCGGGCTC
The DNA here is from genome assembly GCA_900541285.1 of uncultured Collinsella sp. GTDB lineage: Bacteria > Actinomycetota > Coriobacteriia > Coriobacteriales > Coriobacteriaceae > Collinsella. Next base: position 20,335 of record UQJA01000019.1, on the reverse strand, counting down.
TTCATCGACCAGATCAAATGAGTCAAGCGATGCCGGCTCACGACGATCGATTAGCTCCTCATCCTCATCATCAAAGTAATTGAACTGATCGAGCATGTCCTCTTCGATTGCACGCTCGCTCGCGTCGTCCATATAGACGCTCCCTTCCTACCGACTAACCCCCATCCTAGGCAGCAACGGCTAAAGGAAACATAAAAGAGACGGCTGTCATGCGAGCCACGTGCGCAATAGCCGTTGGATAGTCGTTTAAAAACGTCCCCAATGACCAAAGTGCCAACCAGGGCAACACGGCAGATAGAGGACGGACAGCGAAAGCCCGCCAGAGCGAGCAAGGTGCCTTGAAACGAGGCGGCATTGACCTTTTGGTCATGCCGCCGAAGTTGAAAGGCAGATTGCCGCTCTGGCGGGCTTGCAGCGTCAACTGGTTACGCGGGTTGGTAAACCCGCGTAACCCCCTAGTACATCTTTGCGCCGGCGGGGATGGAAGCGTCGAGCTGGATCAGGTTGAGACGCTCCTCACCATCCTCCTCGTGGATAGCGCTGATCAGCATGCCGCAGCTGGGAATACCCATCATCTTGCGCGGAGGCAGGTTGGTGATGGCGAGCAAGGTCTTGCCAACCAGGTCCTCTGGCTCGTAATAAGCGTGAATACCGGAGAGGATGGTGCGGTCGGTGCCGGTGCCGTCGTCGAGCGTAAAGTTCAGCAGCTTCTTGGACTTCTTGACGGCCTCGCATGCCTTGACCTTCACAGCGCGGAAATCGCTCTTGGAGAAGGTATCAAAGTCGACGAACTCCTCAAACAGCGGCTCAACGGCGATCTTGGAGTAATCGAGCGTGGGCTTAAGCGACTTAACGAACGGGCTCGCGGCGTTGCCGGCCTCGGCAGCCTTGGCGGCAGCGGCACCGGACTGGAAACCCTTCTCGGGCTTCATGTGCGGGAACAGCAGCACGTCGCGGATAGAAGCCTGGTTAGTAAGCAGCATGACCACGCGGTCGATACCAATGCCAATGCCGCCCGCGGGAGGCATACCGTACTCGAGGGCGCGCACGTAATCCTCGTCGTACTCCATGGCCTCATCGTCGCCGCCGGCCTTCTCGGCCATCTGGGCAGCAAAGCGCTCAGCCTGGTCGACCGGGTCGTTGAGCTCGGAGAATGCGTTGGCGTACTCGTGGCCGGCAATAACCAGCTCAAAGCGGTGCGTCAGGCGCGGGTCGTCCTCAAAGCGCTTGGCAAGCGGGCTGACCTCGATGGGGTAATCGCACACGAACGTGGGGTTGACGATGGTGTCCTCGCCCAGCTCATCGTAAATCTCGGCGATGATCTTGCCAGCAGTCCACTCGGGCTTGATCTCCAGGCCCTTCTCGCGCGCGGCGGCAGCAAGCTCCTCGACCGGCGTGTCAATGGTGACCTGCTTGCCGAGCACGTCGGAGACGATGTCGGTCATGGGACGGCTGGCCCACTCACCAGAAAGGTCGATGGTCTGGCCCTGGTACTCGATGACCTCGGGGTTGCCGATGGCTTTGTTAGCCGCCTTAATGACACCCTGGGCGAGCGCCTTCATGCCCTCGAGGTCGGAGAAGGCGCGGTAGGCCTCCATCGTGGTGAACTCGGGGTTGTGGGTAAGGTCCATGCCCTCGTTACGGAAGATGCGGCCGATCTCGAACACGCGCTCAAAACCACCGACGATGCAGCGCTTGAGGTGAAGCTCGGTGGCAATACGCAGATAGCACTCCTGATCGAGCGCGTTGAAGTGCGTGATGAACGGCTTAGCAGTAGCGCCGCCCTGGATGGTCTGCAAGATGGGGGTCTCGACCTCCATGTAGCCGTCGGACTCCATAAAGCGACGGAAGGTGGAGAGAATCTGCGAACGCTTACGGAAGGTCTCGCGAACGTCGTCGTTGGCGATCAGGTCGACATAGCGCTGGCGATAGCGGGTCTCCTTGTCGGAAAGACCGTGGAACTTCTCGGGCAGCGGACGAACGGCCTTGGCAAGCAGGGTCGCGCTCTTAGGGGCAACGGAAAGCTGGCCGCGCTGGGTGCGCACGACCACGCCGGTCACGCCCAGGATATCGCCCAGGTCGAGAGCCTTGAGCGTATTCCAGGCAGCCTCGTCCATGTCGTTGATGCGGCAGAACAGCTGAATCTCGGCAGTCGCATCGCGCACGACGATGAACATGATCTTGCCCTGACCGCGCTTGGCGACCACACGGCCGGCGATCTTCACGACGTCCTCGGTGTCCTCGCCATCGGCAAGCTCGGCGTACTTAGCCTCGATATCGGCGACGTAGTCCTCAAGCTCAGAGTGCTCGGGATAGGGGTTCTGGCCCGCCTCGAACAGGGCGGCGCGCTTGGCCAGGCGGGTGGCGCGCTCGTCGTTGAGCGTCGATGCCTGATCTGCGGCGTTCTGGTTCTCTGCCATAAGTTAGCTCCTCAAACTAAAACGCTCCCCAGGATTCGGTCCCAGGGAGCGAAAACATACCTTTACGCGGGACCGTGGTCTAGCGTGCGATCTTGGCGATGGTGTAGACGCGAGTCTTGCCGGAAGGCGTAACGACCTCGACGGAGTCGCCCTCGCCGTGACCGATGATGGCGTGGCCGACCGGAGACTCGTTGGAGATCTTGTGCTCGAGCGAGTTGGTCTCGGTGGTACCGACGAGCGTGACTTCCATGACCTCGCCGTTGGGATCAATCAGCGAAACGGTGGAACCGATGGAGACGGTCAGGTCGCCCGTGGTGGCAGCAACCTGAGCGTTGGCGAGGATGGCCTGGATCTCGGCAATACGAGCGGCGTTCTGGGCCTGCTTGTCCTTAGCGGCGTCGTACTCGGAGTTCTCCGAAAGGTCGCCGAACGCGCGGGCTTCCTTGATGTCCTCGACGATCTCCTTGGCGTAATCGCCCTCACGCCAAGCGAGCTCCTCGACGAGCTTCTGGCGGCCCTCAGCGGTCAGTACGATCTGGCTTGCGTCCATACGGATATCTCCCCAACTCTGATCAAACAATCAACTGTCAACAAAACGAAAAAGACCGGCTAGCCTGCGGGCAAGCCGGTCAGGTGCTCACCCCAAAGGGATGGGACTACTCTGCGTCCGCGTCGCTGTCCTCTGCCTGCTTCTTCTTGGCAGCAGCGAGCTTGGCCTCGAGCTCAGCGATCTCCTTGTCCTCCTCGGACTGCTCGACCACGACCTCCTCGGCCTGCTTGGTCTCGGCCTTATCGTCGCCCTCCATACCCTCGCGGATATTCTTGACGGTAGAGCCGAGGGACTTGCCGAGCTTCGGCAGGTTCTTGGGCCCGAAGATAATCAGGACAACGACGAGAATAATGATGAGCTCAGGAGCCCTCAGTCCAAACATGTAGACCTCCACAATACAGCGAGACAAGCTCGAATGAGTATACCGCGGGTATCGCGGTATCACAACAATAGCTAAAAAAAGGGACCGCAAGAAGCGGTCCCTCCTCATGCTCTGGTCGGGTTGACTGGATTTGAACCAGCGACCCCTGCGTCCCGAACGCAGTGCTCTACCAAACTGAGCCACAACCCGTTAGCTCGACTATAGTAACAAAGATTTCCGTCGTGTGCTAGAGAAATTTTTACTTCTTTGGCACTTCGACGCGAACCGTGTTGGGAATAAGCTCAGTCGCGCAGGCCCACCAGCCATTTTGCTGAGCAGCGTCGGCAAGCCTTTCGGCCGTGACGGCGGTGTCGCAAATGGCAAACGAGCAGGCACCCGATCCGCACACATCTACAGCAACGGTGCCATCCTGTTTATGCAGCCAGTCGAGGACCGTTTGAATCTGCGGCTCCATCTGTGCGGAAATGACACCCAAGTTGTTATGGATGAGTGCATATGCCGTCTCGGCATCACCAGCACGCAAGGTAGAAGCTATCACGCCGGGCTTGTCCGCAGGCACCGGGGCCTCGTCAAAACGTCGATAGGCTTCAATTGTCGAAACACTTGCCTCGCGCGGCTTGACCAACACGACGGGCGTTGCGGGCAGCGCGGGGTACTCAGTTGCCAGCACGTCTCCCCCACCTACGTAGAACGCAGGGCTCGCGTGCAAAAAGAACGGGACGTCAGCACCAATGCCCCGCGCAATGTCGTCGAGCGCTGGGTCGATGCGATCAATGCCCCAGAGCTCCGCCAAGGCGACAATGACCGCGGCCGCATCCGTCGAGGGGCCGCCCAAGCCGGCGCACAATGGAATGCGCTTCTCGATCGTCACGCAGATGTTTGCCTCGCGACCATAATGATCGGCCATAGCAACCGCAGCCCGATACGCCGTATTCTTTTGCATGGGAAAATCTGATGCCGGAACCGTCTGAACGGTCAGCGCCTGCGCCGGCGTGACCGTCACGGTATCGGAAAGACCGACGGCTGCCATCAGGGAATCGACCCTGTGGTAGGCGCGGTCATCGCGCTCGGGATGAACCCCCAGGTAGAGGTTAATCTTTGCCGGCGCGGAAAGAGTCAGGGACCGATCGGTCACCGTTAATGCTCCTCGAGCTGATTGCCGAGCGGGGTGAAGATGTGCTCGCCGCTCTCGGGGTCGAACAGCTCGACCTGACCGGTGAGGACATCGATATACTGGTAGGACTGACGCGACTTACGGCCACGGCGCTCGTCGACCTCGACAATGAAGACGGCGGGGTGGACGCTCTTGATGGTGCCCATGCGCTCGACAACGCGGGTGCGGCCCATGTTGGCCTTAACCTTGACGCGATCGCCCACCATATCGGTCAGCTTCTCGTGGATGTCGTCGACGTGATTGACTTCCATCTCTTCCATGAACAGGGCCTCCAGAAGGTGCAATTCAAAAAGGGGATAATACCCCTAAGATAGACAAAACTCTAATACTATAGCACCCTGCTGTTGCCATACGCAAGTAGCTAATTAGCTACTTACAGAGTATCGGTGTCCAAGACGATGGTGAATGGACCGTCGTTGACCAAGTCGACTTTCATATCGGCGCCAAAGATACCGTGCGCCACATGCTCAACGTCCTCGTGCACAAGCGTCAGGAAGTACTCGTAGAGCTCGTTGGCGACATCGGGGGCGCCGGCATCCGTAAACGACGGACGGCGGCCGTGACGGCAATCGGCGAACAGCGTGAACTGCGACACCACGAGCACCTCGCCGTCGACATCGGCCAGTGCCAAGTTGGTCTTGCCGTTCTCGTCCTCGTTAATGCGCAAGCCCCGGAGTTTGCCCCACAGCTTGTCGGCCTCGGCACGCGTATCGCCATGGCCCACACCCAGCAGCACCAGGTAGCCGCGTCCAATGCGACCCACGCACTCGCCGTCGACCGTCACGCCGGCGTTGAGCACGCGCTGCACCACCGCGCGCACGGCCTACTCCTCGCCCGTCAGTTTGGCGGATAGGTGCTCGAGCGCATGGAATCGATGGCTGATGGCGTTCTTCTCGTCCGCCGTCAGCTCGGCCATGGTCTTACCCGGCGTGTCGACCGGCAGGGACAGCGGGTCGTAGCCCAAACCCGGATCGCCGCGGCCCTCGTGTGCGATAGTGCCCTCGCAGGCGCCCTCACCATAGGTGACCAAACCGTCCGTGTCGATGAGCGCAACGACGCTCATAAAACGCGCGGTGCGATCCTCGTCTGCCACGCCTTCCAGGTTAACGAGCAGCTTGGCGTTGTTGGCGGCATCGTCACCATGCACGCCCGCATAGCGTGCGCTATACACACCCGGCTCGCCGTCCAAGGCATCAACGACCAAGCCCGAATCATCGGCAATGGCCATGAGCCCCGTCTCTTCGACGGCAGCCTGCGCCTTGATGATGGCGTTCTCCAAAAACGTCGTGCCGTTTTCCTCGGGGTCCTCAAAATCGCCCAGCTGACCGAGCGCCACAAAGCGTACCTCGGGCATGACCTTGCCCAAAATGGCCTCGATCTCGGTGAGCTTATGGGCGTTGCCCGTTGCCACGACGATGGTCGCCGCCGGATCGAGGGTGTCGATGTCGATCTTTTCAAGTGCCACGAATGGTCTCCTTGTCTCTATAGCAATGCCGCGCCGAGGGCGACGAGGGCCTCTGCCTCTCCCCTCTCAATCAACGGCTGTCTTGTGCCTAGACGTCTCCGCAGATAAAACCTACCAAAATAAACCTGTCCCCATTTGGCAGGTTAGGCGATGGCTTGGCGCTGAAGCTCGATGAGCTCGGCGATACCTTTGTCGCCCAGGTCGAGCAGGGCGTTGAGGCGCTTACGGTCGAAGGGCGCCTGCTCGCCGGTGCCCTGGAGCTCGATCATCTCACCGGTGTCGGTGGCGACGAGGTTCATGTCGACCTCGGCATGGCTGTCCTCGGAATAATCCAAGTCGAGCAGAGTGTTGCCGTCGACAACGCCCATGGAGATGGCAGCCACCTGGCCGATAAGCGGGATGCGCTCGATCTTGCCCGCCTCGACCCACATGGCGAGGGCGTCGTGCAGCGCCACCCAGGCGCCGGTGATGCTCGCTGTACGCGTGCCGCCATCGGCCTGAATCACATCGCAGTCGACGGTGACGGTGTACTCGCCGAGCGCCTTCATGTTGACGACGGTACGCAGGCTGCGGCCAATGAGGCGCTCGATCTCCATGGAGCGGCCCTTGCGGTTGGCGTGCTCGCGCTTGCAGCGCTTGCCGGTCGACGCCGGCAGCATGGCGTATTCCGCGGTCACCCAGCCGGCCTTAGCTCCCTTTCGCCAGCCCGGCACGCCCTCCTCGATAGTGGCGGCGCACAGCACGCGCGTGTCACCGAACTCGGCCAGACACGAGCCGTGAGCGTGCTTCATGACGCCACGGGTGAGCTTAACGGGGCGCAACTCGTTGGCGGCGCGACCGTTGGCGCGGTTGACCTGCATGTACTCCATAGAAATATCCTTTCGGCAAAAGATGTGGCGAAGGCTTTGGCGGCTGCCTTACATCTATTTCAGCTCATCGATATCGATGTGTTCGATGCTCTTGAGCGGCTGACCAAAGATAAAGCTGCCCGCCACCGCAAACTCGGCAATGTTATCGGCCGTCGTGGCAAAACGATGCTGCGGCTCGGCGGCGTCGCCCGCCAGCTGCTCGCGGCGCGTGAGGATATCGGTCAGCTCGCGTGTGGTCTCCTCGGCGGAACTCACGACGCGCACCCCAGGCCCCAGCGCATGGCGGATAGGTCCCACCAACAGCGGAAAATGCGTACAGCCGAGCACCACGGTATCGATACCGTGGTCGCGCAGCGGCTCAACCGTGGCACCCACCAGCGCACGCACGGCAGGCGTATCGAAGATGTCCTCGGTCTCAAGCCACTGTTCCTGCAGATGTGCACCCGAGGCGAGCTCGTGTTCGACAACCTCGACAAAGCTCGAGGCAGGACAGCCGTATACATCGACGCCGGCATCCAGGTCCTGAATGGCGCGCGTGTAGGCGCCCGAGCGAATGGTGAGGTTGGTGGCGAGCACGCCCACGCGACGCGTACGCGTGCTGTTGATTGCCGCACGGGCACCCGGCGCGATCACGCCGATCACAGGAACGTCGAGCACCTGCTGGGCCAGACGCAAGGCCGCAGCAGTCGCCGTATTGCAGGCGATGACCATAATCTTGACGTCGTGCTTCGAAAGCCAACGACCCGCCTGCAACGCAAATGAGCGCACTTCATCCTCGGTGCGGGTGCCGTAGGGGCAGCGCTTGGTGTCACCGAAGTAGTAGACGGACTCGTGCGGCAGCGCCGTCGCAATCGCGCGCGCAACCGTCAGACCGCCCAAACCAGAATCGAACACGCCAATCGGGCGCGTGTCGCCTGCCGGATTCTCGATATCGGACATTACCTCACCAGTCTCTCTCGAAAAGACATGTCCAAGTGCGGCGGCGGTGCGTTACGAACGCGCCGCGACCAGCAGCTCTGCCGTCGCCGCCCAACCGTCGACAATTTTGCCGCGCGTAACGAAAGCGTTCTCGCAAGCAGCCAGGAACTCGGGCGCGCCGGCGCTCGTCAGGCCATTCTCGACCAGGCAGAACGTGCCCACGTGATCGGCCATGTAGAAGTCGGACTCGGAGTCGCCGAGCGCGAGTGTCTCCTCGCGCTCGATCCCCAGGTGCTCGCAGAAGCGCGCAATGGCGACGCCCTTGTTGAGACCCGCCGGATTGATGTTGAATGCGCGACCGTCCTCGACGCGATCGAGCTCGAGCGTCGTCGGCTTGGACAGGTGAGTCAGATGGCCGTTGCAAGCCCAGATCAGACCGCAACCGGCCTCGTCCAGGATGGCCTGGACCTCATCGTCGGGCACATCGCCGCGCATGCCGACGGTGACCTCGCGGTACTTGTAGCCGGTCGACATGTCGTTGTGATACTCGATCTTGTGCGGCCAGCGGGCAAGGATCTTCTCGCACACGCCGGTCTGCTCGATCACCTGGTGCGGAGTAAGGCCGCAGACGGGGTCGTAAGGCATGTCGCCGGTCAGATACTCCCAATCGTTGGCCTTGAGGTCGTACATAACCAGGCCGCCCATCTCACCAATGTAGGAGTTGAGGCCGAGCACGCGCGCGTCCTCGTGGATCATGGTGCGGTTGCGGCCCGAGGTGGGAACCACCTGAATACCAGCGCGAGCGAGCGCCACGACGGCCTCGACGAGTTTGGTCGAAGGGTTGCCGTCGTTGTCGCGCAGCACGCACGAGCCGGGTGCGAGCATGGTGGCATCCAGGTCGGTAAAGACGTACTTGACCTTGGCCAAGCTCTCGCGCATCTCGCCCGAAAGCTCGGCAACGGTCGGCAGGGTGTTGTGGGACATGGTTACTCCGTTTACGTAGAAGGGTTTGGACTTGGACGGCATGTTTTGATTGAGGGAACACGCTTATGGCGACAGCGCACTCAGGGCGCCGCCGCCATCATGGTTCATTAGTCAAACTGGGTAACATCGATCAGGCGATTGGCCAACGAAAGGTCGCTCTCGATGGGCACGAACTCGTCGCCCACGTGCATGAGCTCCTCGTCACCCTTTGCCAGCAGCAAGACAATGGTGGGGGCATCAGGGTTGACGTACTCCTCGCGCGCCGCCTTGAACGCCGCATGCACAGCGGCTTCGCGGTCGAGGATGATCTTGTTCGGCGTATCGTCGGGAACATGCTCGGCAAGCTCGCGACAGACCTTCATCGGGTCCTCGTGAGCTGGATCCTCGTTGGCAAAGATCATCAGGTCGGAATACGGTGCGGCCTCGCGCGGAAGCTGCTCGCGGCGCTCCTGCGCCTTGCCGCCGGCAGCGCCAAACAGCGCAATGACGGGGCTGGCGGGAAACGCGCGCTTCACCGACGAGAAAAGCGAACGGAACGAAAGCTGGTTGTGCGCATAGTCGACGACGCAGATCACGCGGCCGTCCTTCGACTCCACGACCTCCATACGGCCCGGCACACGCAGTTTGGAGAGGCCCTTCTTGATGGCATCGATACCGATGCCGATCTCGCGCGCAGCGGCGATAGCGACCAGCGCGTTCTCCACGTTAAAGTCTCCCGCAATACCCAACAGGACCTTCTCCCCCGCCTCGGACTCGTCGGCACACAGGCCATGCAAGTTGAACTCGATGCTAAAGCCGACCATGCGTACGTCGCTCGCCCACAGGCTTGCCTCGGGATGCTCGACGCCAACGGTCACCAAGCGCTCGGCCGTCGACGCTGCCTCCAGCACACGGTCGACCTCTTCGGTGCCCAGATTCACCACGGCGGTCTTTGCCTGGTCAAAGATCCTGAGTTTGCTCTCAAAATAATCCTCAAACGTGGGGTGTTCGATCGGCGAGATGTGGTCGCGGCCGATGTTGAGGAAGCACGCCACGTCAAACGGCAGATTCTCGACGCGTTGGTACTTGAGCGCCTGGCTCGAGACCTCCATGACCATGGACTGGCGACCGGACGTGCGACAGTTGGCGATATGGCGCCAGACCTCGGGGGCCTCGGGCGTGGTGTTGGTGCTCTCGTAGCACTCGATACCATCGTCGGTACTCACCGAGCCGATCATACCGCAGGACTCGCCCGCCGCCTTGATGATGGACTGGAGCATAAAAGCGGCCGTGGTCTTACCCTTGGTGCCGGTGATGCCCACGATCTTGACGTCGTGGTCGGGACGGTCGTAGACCTCCGGCGGCAACAGGGCCATGGCCGTGCGAACACTATCAACAACCAGCATCGCAGCACCGCTCTCCTTCGCCAGCGGCTCCAGAGACTCGACCAGCGACTCCTCGCACACAAATGCGACGGCGCCCGCATCGAGCGCCATGCTCAAAAACGCGGGCTTAAAGGCAGCACCTTTACAGAAGAACACGTCACCTGCCGAGACCGCGCGCGAATCAAACGAGCAACCGGTCACGGCACGCTCGTCAACCTGCTCTGATGCGCGCAGCTCGCCGCACACATCGAGAAGCTTGGCAAGCGTATCGACCGTGGTCACGGTCGCGGAATCCGAATGGTGCATCTTTCACCTTTCTCAGCCATTTGGCAGGGACGGTTTTCATAGTAACTGAAACGTGCTCGCGCAAAAACGGCTCCCGGAGGAGCCGTTACGCGCAGGCATTCGTAGGCCGAGACTAGGCAGCCTGAACAGAAGGCTGGCCCTCGTCGATAAAGAAGCGCTTGTACCACACTAGGAACACGAGCGGCGTATAGATCTTGCGCTGGAAATCGCCCTTGCCCGCAAAGTGCAGATCGAGCAGGTGCATGAGCTCGTCGGTATCGAAGAACTCGCTTGCCCACGGCGCGGTGAAGTACTCCTTGACATAGTCGTACCACTTTTGCTCGCGCAGCCAGTAGACAATCGGCACCGGGAAGCCCACCTTGGGACGGGTGGCCCACTCATCGGGCAGCGACTTGTTGGCAGCGTGGCGGAGTACCTGTTTGTTGCCGTTCTCGTTGATGCGGTAGCGGTCGGGAATGTGCTCGGCGAACTCCATGACTTTGCGGTCCAGGAAGGGCACGCGCAGCTCCAGCGAGTGCGCCATGCACATCTTGTCGGCCTTGAGCAGAATGTCGCCCGGGAGCCACATGTTCATGTCCAGGTACTGCTTCTTGACCAGTTCGGGCTGACCCTTCACGCGTGCGTAGATGGGTGCAGCGAGCTCGAAGGCGCCGTCGCCGGTGTTGTACTCGGGCTTGAGCACGCCGTCGACCTCGCGCTCCGGCCATACCAGAGCCTGTCCCAGGAACGACTTCTCGGGGATCTCGGCACCCTTGACCAGGAAGTTATGGCCCTTGAAGTACGGCATATGCAGCGCCAGGTTACCGAGCGCGCGACGGATAGGCAGCGGCACCATCTTTTTGTACTTGCGCACCGGGACCGTATCCTCGTAGTAGGCGTAGCCGCCAAAGAGTTCGTCGGCGCCTTCGCCCGAAAGCACCACGGTGACGTCCTTGCGGGCCATCTCGGCCAAGAACCACAGCGGCACGGAAGACAGGTTGGACTGCGGTTCGTCCATGTGATACTGGATGTCCTCGAGCGCACCGAAGAACTCGTCGGCGGTAATCATCTTGCGAACGTTTTCGACGCCGAGCTTATCGGAAAGCTCCTTGGCGTAGTTGGTCTCGTTGAAGTTCTTGTAGTCAAAGCCCACCGAGAAGGTCTTGTCGGGCATGAGGCAAGCGGCGATGTAGCTAGAGTCGACGCCACCGGAGAGGAACGACGCGACCTTGACGTCGGCGATGCGATGGGCCTCGACGCTCTCGTGCACAACCTCGTCCAGCTCGTCGACGTACTCCTCGAACGGCTTCTCGACGGCAGAGTAATCGCAATCCCAGTAGCGCTCGATGTTCATCTTGCCGGTCGGGATATCGACGGTAAAGTAGTGCGCCGGCGGCAGCTTGTAGACACCCTCGAAGAAGGTCTCCTCGGTTGCCGAATACTGCAGCGTCATGTACGGACGCAGGGCCTTTTTGTTGACCGCCTTGTGGAAGTGCGGGTAGTCCAGGAAGCTCTTGATCTCGGAACCAAAGAGCACGCCCGGAGCGCCGTCGCCCGCATCGGCCATGGGATAGTAGTAAAGCGGCTTGATGCCAAAGATGTCGCGGGCGCCAAAAAGCTTGTTCTTCTTTTTGTCCCAGATGACGAAGGCGTACATACCGCGCAGGCGATCGAGGACGGCCTCGCCCCACTCCTCGTAGCCGTGTAGGAGGCTCTCGGTGTCGGCGCCGCAGTGGAACTTGTAGCCCTTGGCCTCGAGCTCGGAACGAAGTTCTTGGAAGTTGTAGATCTCGCCGTTGAAGACAATGACGACGCTACCGTCCTCGTTGGCCATGGGTTGGGCGCCAGCCTCGGTCAGGTCGAGGATCGACAGGCGGCGGAAGCCGAGGGCAACGCGGCCGTCGATAAACTGACCGCCCATGTCGGGACCGCGATGGACGATGCGGTCCATCATCTTAGTGAGCACCTCGGATTGGTTATCCGTCCCACCGACAAAACCGACAAAACCGCACATATACTATCCCCTCTGCTGTTGCTGGGCATCAAATCGAATCAGTAGCTTTTGAGTATACCCGAGGGCGTAAAGAGGGGCGGAATGTTCAGGCAATCTCAACTGAATCAGCTCCGCTGTGACACGCGCGAGTTACCTTTAATGGATATGAGGTGAATGAGGCGATTGTTTTGCTATACTCTCTCCGCACGGGCGATTGGCGCAACGGTTAGCGCAGGTGCTTTACACGCACAAGGCTGGGGGTTCGAATCCCTCATCGCCCACCACTGAATTGGAAACGGTCCTCGAAAGGGGGCCGTTTTTGTTTGGGCCCATTTCATGGGATTCGAACCTGACAGGGTGCGGAGCTGAGGAAACGCGAAGCGTTTTCCAGCGCAGCACGCGAGGGCCGTAGGCCCGAAGCGGATGCGGGCGGCGCCAGCCGCACGCGACATCCCTCATCGCCCACCACTGAATTGTTAGGCCCCCAGCGATGGAGGCCTTTCTTTTTTTCAGGCCCATCGCAGAGGGATTCGAACCCGCCAGCACGTCTGTCACAAAGGCCGTGGCCAAAAAATGGCAAAAATGAGTACTGCTACTTTGTTTGCAACATATAAAAAGATAGTATTTGCCTAAGTTACGCAACATATGTACATTATAAGGACTAACAGTTGGATCAAAATCGTGCATTCATCGCCATTTCGACTTGCCATCTGGCCTTATTAGTCCAAAACTGCTGCGACCAAATCGGTAACAGTACTCATATTTGATGTTTTTTGACCAGCAGGTCTCCCTGCCTTAGCAAATCTAAGGCAAAACGGGCTCCAGACCGTTGAATCGTGCCGCATATGGCACGTCCGCAGTCCGGAACCCGGTCCAAATTGAGTTATTGCGCTGCGTTAGCCCAAAACGCCCGACAGGATCTCAATCAGACTGTCCACGTCGGCTTCCTCGCAGACGAGCGGCGGCAGGAAACGCAGCGTATGGGCACCCGTAGCGTTAATCACGGCACCGGCGGCCAGCGCGCGGGCAACAATATCATGCGCATCGCCCGCAGCGTCATCCAAGTCGCATCCGAGCATCAGGCCGCGGCCACGAATCTCAACCACGTGCGGGAGCTTGGCCAGCGCCTGCTCCATATAGGCGCCTACCTTGGCAGCATGGTCGGCATAATCGCCGCGCACGAGCGCGGAGAGCGTCGCGGCACACGCCGCGATGGCCAAGCAGCTACCGCCAAAGGTCGAGCCGTGGTCGCCCGGCTTAAACACGTCGGCAATCTCCTTCTTTGCCACGACGGCACCCATGGGCACGCCATCAGCAATGCCCTTGGCAAGGCTCATGATGTCGGGCTCCACGCCATAGGTCTGGAACGCAAACGGCTTACCCGTGCGGAAGATACCGCACTGGACCTCGTCGGCGATAAGCACGGCGCCCACTTCGTGTGCCAGGTCGCGCGCTGCCGCCATAAACTCCTCGGTCATAGGGTGCACGCCACTCTCACCCTGGATCGGCTCGAGCATCACGGCGCAAATTTCACTGCCCAGCTGCTTAAAGATCGCACGCAGTTCATCGACATCGTTGGGCGTGCAGGCCACAAAGCCACCCGGCAGCGGACGGAAACTATCCTGCAGCCAATCCTGCATGGTGGCGGCAATGGTCTCGAGCGTACGGCCGTGAAAACCGCCGCGCATGCACACGATGGTGTTACCGCCGTTACCGGCACGCTTGGCGTACAGGCGCGCGAGCTTCATCGAGCCCTCGTTGGCCTCGGCGCCGGAGTTAGCAAAGAACGTCTCCCACACCTGCTCGCCCGCAGCCGGGGCACCAAGAGCAGCTGCCGTGGTCTCATCGCCGGCGGCAATGGCATCGGCAAGCACGCGCGCACCATCTACGTCGTCGTTAGCGAGCTTGGACAGCAGCGCCGCGACCTGTCCGCGCTGCTCAATGTAGAAGTAATTGGAGACATGCATGAGCTTTTTGGCCTGTGCCTCGAGCGCCGAGAGCACAGCCAGGTTGCCATGACCTAGGCTGCACACGCCGATGCCGGCAAGAAAGTCGAGGTACTCACGACCATCGTCGCCGGTGAGCTTCATGCCGTGACCCTCGACAAACTCGACCGGAGAGCGGCCAAAGGTATGCATAACGTAATGGGATTCAAGCGATTGCTGAGCTGCAAGTGACATGGGATGCCTTTCGTTGAGCGCCGGACGGCGCAGACCTATGGGTGCAGGAATGGGGCGGCTGCGGGTCAGCTAGACCGTCTGAAGCTTCTCGACCTCGTCAAGGTTCTCGGTCAGACGCGCAGCAAACGTCGAAAGCGGATGCGGATGTGTATCGAACTCGTAAGCCGTCTCGGTGGAATGGATCACGGTGCCGACGCCGGCATCGGTCAGCAGCTCCAGCAGCAGCGAATGCGGCGTGGTGCCGTTGATGATGTGGGCACGAAATACGCCGCCGGTAAGCGCATCGACGGCCGCGCGCAGCTTGGGAATCATGCCCTTATCGACCTCGCCGCCGTAGAGCATTTCGTTAACCTCGTCGAGCGTTAGGTTGGAGATAAGCGAGTCCTTGTCGCTAAAGTCCTTGTACAGGCCATCGACATCGGTCAAAAAGATCACCTTATGCGCGTGGAGCGCCGCGGCAACGGCACCGGCGGCGGTGTCGGCGTTGATGTTGAAGAACCCGCCGCCCTCCCCCGCCGCGACGGTAGCGATGACGGGAATGTACTCGCTATCGAGTAAGCGCTCGATATAGTCGGTGTTGACGTGCGTCACTTTGCCCACACGACCGAGCTCGGGGTCGAGCGGCTCGGCGATGAGCGTGCCGGCATCGCTGCCCGACACGCCCACGGCCAGGTTGCCGTGGTGGTTGATGGCAGCAACCAGCTCCTGGTTAACCTTGCCGCCCAGCACCTCGCGCACGATATCCATAGTCGCCGGCGTGGTCACGCGCTGGCCGTTCTTAAACTCGACGGGAATATCGTAATGGCTCAGCGCCTCGTTGATAGCCTTGCCGCCGCCGTGCACGATGACGGGGCGCATACCGATGATCTTGAGCAAAACGATGTCGCTCATCACGTCGCGGCGCAGCTGCTCATCGACCATGGCGGCTCCGCCATATTTGATAACAACCGTCTTGCCGGTCAGGTTCTTAATCCACGGCAGCGCTTCGAACAGCAGCTGCGCGGTTGCTTCGTTGGATTCGCTCGAACGACAATCGCGTGCGAATTTCATAATCTGCCTCGTCTTTCGTATCGTTATCGCGCCGTGCTCCGCTGTCCGCAATCGCGGCAAGATGCGCAGCGTGCCCGGAATCTAGGAACGGTAGTCGCCGTTAATGGAGACGTACTCGTGCGTGAGGTCGCAAGTCCACACGGTGGTCGCCGCATCCCCTGCGCCCAGGTCTGCCGAGATCACAATCTCGGGCGCCTCGAAACGTCGTAGAGCCTCGTCCTCGTCAAAGGGAACAGTCAGACCATCGCGACAGACAGGCATGCCCATCATGTCGATGGAAACGTCTTCCTGATTAAACTTCACGCCGCACTTGCCGAGTGCCATAGCAACGCGACCCCAGTTGCAGTCGTGGCCGGCGATGCAGGTCTTAACGAGCGGCGAGTTGGCAACGGCACGGGCGGCGATATCGGCTTCCTCGTCGTTCACGGCGCCGGTAACGTTGACCGTAACAAGCTTGGATGCGCCCTCACCATCGGCGGCGATATTGCGCGCCAGGCTCTCGCACACCTCGTGCACAGCAAATGCCAACTCGTCAAAGGCATCGGAGCCCTCAACGATAGGCTCGACATCTGCGGCAGCGGCGCCGGAGGCAAGCATGATGCAGGTGTCGTTGGTCGAGGTGTCGGAATCGACCGTTACCTTGTTGAAGGTCTGTTTGACGGTCGAGAGCAGCAGGGCATGAAGTGCCGCAGGCTCGACGGGGGCATCGGTGGGGATAACTGCGATCATGGTGGCCATGTTGGGCATGATCATGCCCGAGCCCTTGCACATTCCGCCTACCGTATAGACATTGCCCGCATGACCCGCAGCCTCACTGACGTAGGACACGGCGTACTCCTTGGAGTGCGTGTCGGTCGTCATGATGGCGCGAGCGGCATCGGCGCCACCGTGGGCGGAGAGCGCCTCGTAGGCAGCAGGAATGGCGGTCTCAAACGTGTCGGTCGGCAGAATCTGGCCAATCACACCCGTGGAGGCAACCAGAATCTGTTGGGGCTCGCAGCCGATGACCTGCGATGCGATGCTGCACGTCTCGCGCGCGCATGCAAGGCCGGTCTCACCCGTGGCGGCGTTAGCATTGCCAGAGTTAACCGAAACGCCGGCGATGATTCCGTAGCCCTTGTCGGCACCGCCCAGGTTGGCACGGCTCACCTGCACGGGCGCCGCGCAAAAGCGATTGGTGGTAAACACGCCGGCACCGGGACAGGGTTTATCGGGCACGACGAGCGCGTAATCCAGACGCTCGGGGTTCTTGCGGAACCCAGCGTGGATGCCTGCAGCCTTAAAACCAGCCGCAGCCGTAACGCCACCCTCGACGGCGCGAATCTTGATATCAAACAGCTCGGTATTCATCGTCTTTATGACTCCTTATGTCAAACAAAAAACGGACATCGGTTGGTGCGCCATGCCAGTCGTGATCATGAGACCAGCTTAAGAGTGGCGCCCCACTCGATGCCCGACTACCAAATCGTTAACAATCGAATGTGCTACACCGGGCACGCCACTGTGGGCAAGCCTCGTCGCTCGTCAAAGCCAAAGACGATATTGGCGCACTGGACTGCTTGGCCCGCAGCGCCCTTGCACAGATTGTCGATGGCGCCCGTCGCCACCAGCACGCCCGCGCACTTGTTGAGCGCGAGGCCGATCTGGGCGGCGTTGGTGCCGACGACCGAAGCCGTCTTGGGCTGCTGGCCGGCGTCGAGTACGCGCACGAAAGTGCGACCAGCGTAGAACTGCTTGTAATAGTCGACAACGTCCTCAAGGGTCAGGGAGTCGATGGCCTGCGGCGTGAGCGGCAGCGTCACCGTGGAGAGCAGGCCGCGCTTGAGCGGTGCCAGATGCGGGGTGAAGACGACGCGATCGGTCAGGCCAAGGATTTGCTCAATCTCGGGCGTGTGGCGATGCTTGCCCACGCCGTAGGCCTCCAAGTTCTCGTCGGCGCTGCAAAAATGCGTACGAGCGTTGCAGGACTTGCCGGCACCCGTCACACCGCTGATGGCATCGACAATCACGGGGCCACTCTGGGCAACCCAGCCGGCACGCACAGCAGGAGCGGCAGCAAGGCTCGTTGCGGTGGGATAGCAGCCGGCGCAGGCGACCAGCACGGGTTTGCCGTCGGCATGGTCGGATGCGGCGGTCTCCAAGTCCCGGCAGAACAGCTCGGGCAGGCCAAAGGCACGGGTCTTGAGCAGCTCGGGGCTCGTATGCTCGGCGGCATACCACGTCTCAAAGACGGATGCGTCGTTCAGGCGGTAGTCGGCCGAAAGATCGAAACAGGAAACGCCCGCGGCAAGCAGCGCGGGCACCTGTGCCATGGCAGCCGTGTGCGGCACGGCCAAGAAGACGGCGTCGCAGGATTTAAGCTCAGGCGCGTCATGCGTCGTGAAGACCAGATCGCTCACGCCAGCAAAGCTCGGATACACCGCAGACAGCGGCTGGCCGGCATCGGCGTTGGACGTAATGGCAACAAATTCAAACTCGGGATGGCCGAGCACGAGGCGAATGAGCTCGGCTCCGGCATATCCAGCCGCGCCGACGATTCCAACCTTCAAAGACATATCAGACTCCTTGTCTGCGATTTATGCACCGATGCGCATTTCGCAGCGGTCGTTATGAAGTGGGTTGAAACTTTAGCACCAAAAGATGCATTAACACGTAAATGGCTTGCATATTCATGCATTGAAACATTCCCGACACATTCGCTCGAAGGAATTGACAAATGGAGCGGGCCCCGTATTGACCGGCGCTCCTAACGGCGCCGGGCAATACGGGGCCCGCCCATGCGAAAACCAAGTTGTTAGGATGAGCCAGCTGGCTAGAGCTCGACCGGCACCCATTCGTCGTGATTGCAGATAAAAGCCTCGGGATCTTCGACGCTAAAGAAGACGAGCGTGGGGTCGTTAGGCCCCTCATAGTGCTCGCCCAGGCGCTCTAGATGCTTCCACCCGGCTTCGCGCATTTCGTCTAAAGCCCGGTCATCCAAGCCGGCACGCCCGCGCAAGATGAGCCAGCCATGGCCCGGCCACCAACTCGTGGCCTCAAAGCGCTGGTTTTGCAGCAGCTCCTGCCACACATCTTTAGTGCGCGCCGTCACAAACCACAGCTTGCCGTCCTGAATCTGTGCAAACGAGAACGGACGCACATGTGGCTGCCCGTCCACGCTCGTCGCCAAGTACCACGCCGGCACCGACGTCAGATACTCCAACACCGTATTCAATCCGTCCACGTGTCCTCCTGGCACTAGCTAATTCGGAACGGGTAGTTAATTTGAGACGCGCTAGAGCCCCAGGCGCTCCTCGCTGCCGTCGATATCGCAGAACCGCGCGACGATGTTGCGGACCGAGAAGAACGCAAGGCGGCCGTCGTTGGCACTATCGTGTTGCTCGCCAATGCCCACCATGTGCTTAAAGCCCGCTTGGCGCACCTTGTCGCTCACAACTGCATCATCCTCGAGCGCGGCCTCGCCAGTTAACACGATCCAACATTCCCCCGGCTTCCAGCCCGAGAGCTCAAACTTGGGATTCGCACTCAGCTCCGCCCACACATCCTTGTCGCGCGACGTGCAAAACCACAACTTACCGTCATCGACCATGGCAAACGAAAACGGCCTCACGCGAGGCTGATGCCCGTCGCTTGCATCGGTCGTGGCCAGATACCACGCCGGAATGCGCCTGAGATACGAACAGGCGCGCTCAAGCTGAGCCGTGCGGTCGTTGTCGGTCATAGGGACCCCTTTCTTGCGCTCGAATCGCGCCTAAACAAGTTGAAGATTGATGACGATGACGCAGATGAGCAGCAACGCCGTCACCACCGCCGCCAACGCATCGCCGCGGCCAAATGCAAGCGCATGCAGACGTGTGCGGCCCTGCTCGCCATGATAGCAACGGGCATCCATGGCGGCAGACAACGTCTCGGCATGACGGAACACGCCCGTGAACAGCGGAATCGCCACACTGCCGAGCATACGCACACCGCCGAGCGGGCCTCCCGTCACGCGCGCACCGCGGCTCGCCTGCGCATCGGCCGTCTGCTTCATCTCGGTGGCGAACTGCGGCATAAAGCGCAACGCGACACCCATGATCATGCCGAGCTCGTGCGCAGGAAGTCCCACACGCGCAAACGGCGCGAGCAGACGCTCAAAGCCCGCGGTGAGGTCGAGTGTCGGTGTGGTGAGCGTAATGGCGCTCATGCCGGCCATCATCAAGCTCAGGCGGCATGCCATAAAGGCGGCGGAATGCAGCGAGCCCTCGCTTATCTGCAAAAAGCCAAGCTGCCACAGAATGCGCCCGCTCTGGTCGGAAAACAGGTTGAGCACTGCGACCACCACGACAATCGCCAGCAATGGTGCCATCGATGATAGGACCCGGCGCAACGGCACCCGGGACACGGCATAGATCAGGACAACGAAGATTGCGACCGGGGCCAGTCCGCGGAAACCGCCGACGGTCAGCGTCGTGATCAAAAACACAAAGCCCAGGAGCAGCTTGGTGCGCGGGTCCAGGCGGTGGATCGCACTATCGCCGGGATAGTAGCTGCCAAACGAAAACGCCTCCATTAGCAACCCTCCTCTCGCGCGACCGTCTTGGATTTAGCAATGTCCGCGACGTTAGAAGGACCGCCCGAGCGACCGATTAGCAGGTCCACCAACTCGTCTGCCAGCGACTCAACCGTATAGAGCCCGCCGCGACGCAGCGGCACGCCCGC
>UQJA01000018.1 GCA_900541285.1 uncultured Collinsella sp. | reverse complement strand
CGTTATAAAAGAGCGGGGGCTGGACTTGAATCCAGCCCCCGCTCTTTTGTAGGGATAAGGATGCGCTTTGATGCAGACTCTTTTGGAGGTCCTGGGTTCGTTACGCGAGCTCGGCTCCGAGGGCCTTGCAAGCGGTCTCGCCCTCATCGTCGGGCGCATCGTAGCAAATGACGGAATCGACGACATTGACGCCCGCCTCGTCGGCATCGGCCTTCCAGTTGTCCATCCACTCGCCCTCGGCCCACGAATAAGAGCCAAAGAGGACGACCTTCTTATCGCCGAGGGTCTCCTTGACCTCGTCCCACATAGGCTGGAACTCGTCATACTCAAGCTCCTCGGAACCCATGGCGGGGCAGCCGAAGGCAATGGCGTCATAGCTGGCGGCCTTGTCTGCGGAGAAGTCGGCGCAGGAGATGACCTCTGCCTCGGCGCCGGCACCGGTTGCGCCCTCGGCAACGAAGTTTGCCATGGCCTCGGTGTTGCCTGTACCGCTCCAGTAGACTACTGCGATCTTGCTCATATGTTTTCCTTTCGGTTGCGCGGCGTGCGGCCGCGTTTTGTATGCTCTATCGGGTTGCCTGGACAAGTTGTTCCAGGGTGCAGCCCTGTTGATAGATGTAGGTAAGGTATTGCGTGCATGCACGATAGGAATCGAAGGTCGTGAGCGCCTGCTCAACGTTTGTGTATACCTTCCATGCGCCAAAGACCTTATAGTTTTCACCGTGCTGGACGATAAACTGATGGACATCTTCGTAGGGATAGCCCAAAAAATAGCCAATTTCGTGGGGGAACTCGCACATGCACCCCGTATCGCAGTGCCTATTTCGCGCTAGCGCGCAGACGCTGCCGTCATAGGCGCTCTCTGCGGCATTGCTGCTTGCCAGCGTGATGCGCGCGGCGAGATGCACCAGGGATGCGGGCAGGTTGTGGACATCGTAACCTTCGGCGGCTAGCGCCGTCGTGGCACGGGGGTCGGAGAGGTATCGCATGAGGTCCGCAGGGCGATACACATAGATGAGCGCTCCGCAGGGGCGCCAGACCAAAACGCTCATATGGATTCCGAGTGGCTGGAGCTCGCGGTTGCATTGGGCTATGACGGCGAGCAGGCGAGAGCGTCGCTCTTCGATATGGGCGGCGCCGGGTTTTCCGTTTTGGTTGGCGTAAACGCCGGGATAGGTAAAGAGCGAAGCCGGCTTGATACCTGCGAGCGTAGGGGAGCAGTTGCGCACGACAGCCGTTTGGTATGTTGGGATGTCAATGGTTCGAGTCACGATGCTCCTTTCGGGTCCTCAGTTGTTAGCCTAGGAAAACTTATACACGAAAGTAAGCCATGGTCAACAAAAAAGTTTGAAGAGGGAAACTAATTGACCGAACGGACACGATTTTGGGTTAAGATGAGGACACCCCATGGGGGTATCTAGATAGTGCTACTTGAAAGGGGAACGCATGAGCGACTTGCTCAACCCTGCGAATCTCATCGTGTTGGCCGTCATTGCCGTCGGCATGTTTTTTGGACTGCGTCGCATTGTCGCTTCGACACACGGAAAGAGCTGCTGCAGCGATGGCGCGAGCGGTAAGAAGGCCAAAAAGGTTGTTGTGGTGGATACCGATGCATCGCACTATCCCTATAGCGATGAGCTGCTCATCGGCGGCATGAGCTGTGACGGCTGCGCTCAGAACGTAGCCAATGCCCTCAATGCGCTGGATGGCGTGTGGGCAACGGTGACGTATGCGGACCACACAGCGCGCGTGCGCTCCAAGCGGCCGATCGATCGCGGTGTCCTTGAGGCTGCCGTGAGAGATGCGGGTTACTACGTCATGACGCTGTAGGCCTTGCCTTGGATGCGCGTCCTTGTCTAGGCTCGTCCGCGTAGCTCGATGTCCTGGATGTCGTCGAAGTCGATGGCGATATCTTTGAGCTTGAGGAGTTTGAAAGCAGGGAGCGCCTCGTCGAGGATGCCGGTGCGGCTGCGATAGCCGTATGTATCGTAATAGGTGACACGAACCAAGTCGCCGCGCTTGAGGCCCTCGAGCTTTTTCGAAAGTTCGAGGGCTTTTTCTTCTGTGAGTTCGCATTTTGGCTCGGCGGTGATCTCTTGTTTACGCACGAGCTCGTAGTATCCCGTGAGGGCGGCAAAGGGCATAAACTGCGCGGCACGGCCGGCACGGACGGTGCCGTTGGCGGTGAGCCTGGGGTCGGCGGAGCGACGTCTTCCCTCGGGGTCCGCTAGGCGTTCAAAAGGTGTCGGTGGCCGCATCGGCTGTTGTTGGGACTTAGGCACGATGTCCTCCTACCTGATCGTTGCGTTCGCGCGCGGTGGCGCCGGCGGTAAAGCTCAGCCCCTTAACCAGCGCGTTCTTGCCGTATTTGCCTTTCACGGCCAGCACGGCGCGTGCCAGGTCGCGCTCGCGCTCATCGGCCTCGATATCGCTGAACAGATCGATGGTGGCAAATTCCTCGGGCATGAGGTTGCCAAATCCCAGATTGATGCGCTTGACCGGTCGTTTGGGATCGACAGTCTGCGCCCAGAGCTCATCGAAATATCCCATGATCTTCTTAAACGAATTGGTGCGCTCGGGCAGCTTGCGCGAGGCGTTGGAGTGCGCAAAGAGTGCGGCATAGCCACCGCGCGGTTTGCCGCCATGCTCTCCCACAAAGATGCCATCGATTGCCTGCGCCTCACGTACCAGACGACGCCGTTCGTCATCGCGCTGGACGGGCTTG
Source organism: uncultured Collinsella sp. (assembly GCA_900541285.1). Lineage (GTDB taxonomy): Bacteria > Actinomycetota > Coriobacteriia > Coriobacteriales > Coriobacteriaceae > Collinsella. Next base: position 20,643 of record UQJA01000018.1, on the reverse strand, counting down.
GGCGCACGGGGTGCGAGCTCGGGGCCGGCGGTTGCGGTGGGTTCGATGCTCGACGTACTCGAGCGCAGGTGTCCGCATCCGTCCACATATTGTGCAGTGCCGCTGGCATCAAGCCTGCGGATGTCGGCGCGCTCGCTTGCATAGCCCACAAAGAGCGAGATGCTGTCGCACACCACGTGCTTGTCGATCAAATCCAGCACGGCGGCATCGACCATCTCGCGCAAGACGGTATAGGCCTGTTCGTAGGCATAACCCTTCGAGAGCACCTGTCCTGTGGTGGTCGAAGTTGCTTGCGGGCGATAGGCTTGGATATCGGCGATGGTTGTCGGCTCGCGCCCGAAGGCATGGTCGATGAGATATTCGGCATTGACGCCGAGCTCGTCGTAAAGCAGGTTTTCGTCGAGCGCCGCGACGCCCATCAGATCGTAGACGCCGTATTTCTCGAGGCGGGCTGCCACGCCGGGACCGATGCCCCAGATATCGGTGATGGGACGATGGGGCCAGATCTCCTTGCGAAAGGTCTCGTCGTCGAGTATGCCGATGCGGCTGGGTACGTGCTTGGCGGTAATGTCGAGCGCTACCTTGGCCTGGAATAGGTTGGGGCCGATGCCGACCGTCGCCGTGATGCCGGTGCGCGCGAGGACCTCGTCGCGCAGCGTGCAGGCGAACCCTTCCGCATCTGTGTGATAGAGGTCCAGATAGGGCGTCACGTCGATAAAGCACTCATCGATGGAGTAGACGTGCACGTCCTGGGGGCTGACGTATTCCAGATAGATACCGTAGATTTTCGCCGACACCTCCATGTAATGCTGCATGCGCGGTACGGCCGTGATGTAGTCGATGCCATCGGGAATTTCGAACAGACGGCAGCGGTTGTGAATCCCTAAGTCCTTCATGGCCTGTGTGATGGCGAGGCAGATGGTCGTGCGTCCGCGTGATTCGTCGGCAACGACCAGGTTGGTGGTGAGTGGATCGAGCCCGCGGTCCACGCACTCGACGCTGGCATAAAACGTCTTGAGGTCGATGCAGATGTAGGTGTGCTGCTCGTGCGCCACGCGTCCTCCCATCAAACACATGTTCTTATCGAATACATGTTCGATAATACCCGCTCGACCGGACACCGTCAAAACCTGTCCCTTTTTGGCAGGTATGGTCGTGCGGCTGCATCGGGTTTTTAACGCAGCCCTAAAGAGCGCGAAACAGCTCGGAAAAGCTCGCTTCGTAGCATGAGCCTAACGATTGATACCGCCTATACGCACGGAAGGGTTGTGGAAAAGATGGTCAATTATGGGTTTGGTATGCCGACGCGCCTTGTTGCGGATGGAGACGTGGCTCGCTGGTGCGGACGATTGGTCGCTCGCTACGGAGGCACCAAGGCGCTGGTGGTGCTGGGCGGTGACAAACATACGCGTGATGAACTTGTCACGGCGGCGCTCGGCTCGCTTGATCGAGCCCTGCTCGAGCGCGTGCTTTTTCGCTGTGGCTCGGTTGAGGGTGACGGGGGAGACGAGCTGATCGACGAAGCCGTGGCCCTGGCGACCGACGAAGGCGTGGACTTTGTCCTGGCGATTGGCGATGCCGATACTGCCGGCTTTGCGCGCGAGCTCGCGCGTCGCATGGCGGCGCTCGATGCCGGCGAAGACGGCTTTGTGCCTTATGGATGCATTGTCTCGGAGGGCAAGGTGCCTGCTGTCGTGGGCACCGGCGAGGTTCCCGTTTTTGCCATTATCGCGCCCGAACTGCTGGAGGGCATCGGGTCTCCTCTGCGTGAGTTACTCGGTAGCGTCTGCGCCGCGGCCTAATATTTGCCATAAAAAGACGGGTTATTTTTGGTTGGTAAAGCGTTTGACCTGCCAAAATAAGCCTGTCCCTTTTTGATCGGTTGCCGTTTGGGGGCCGATTGGCAACGCTCGCTGATTGTAGTCTTGACCTGCGCTAGAATAGTGGCATCTGAATGTCCGGGCGCATGGAGGCGTGCGCCCGTATGCTGAGGAGGACTCTATGGCAACTGTTGCCGCACCTATCGATGCTACGTCGACTGCCGCTTGGAAGGCACTCGAGGCTCATCAGGAGAAGCTCGAGGCCGATGGTATCGACCTCAAGGCCTGGTTCGCTGCCGATGCCGAGCGCGTGAACAAGCTGAGCTTTGACGCCGGTGACCTGCACTTCGACCTGTCGAAGAACCTGGTGACCGATGAGACCGTCAAGCTGCTGTGCGATCTTGCCCGCGAGGTGAAGCTCGAGGAGCGCCGCGACGCCATGTTCTCCGGCGAGCACATCAACACCACCGAGGACCGCGCCGTCCTGCACACCGCGCTTCGTCGTCCGGCAAGCGAGAAGGGTCAGCTCATTGTCGACGGCCAGGATGTCGTCGCCGACGTGCACGAGGTCCTCGACCGCATGTACGCCTTCGCCGAGCGCGTGCGCTCCGGTGAGTGGAAGGGCGTAACCGGTAAGAAGATCGAGCACCTGGTGTCCATCGGCATAGGTGGCTCCGATCTGGGCCCGGTCATGGCCTACGAGGCCCTGCGTCCCTACGCCGACGCCGGTATCGACTGCCGCTACATCTCCAACATCGACCCCAACGATCAGGCAGAGAAGCTCAAGGGCCTCGATCCCGAGACCACGCTCGTGATCATCGTCTCCAAGACCTTCACTACGCTCGAGACCCTCACCAACGCCCGCGAGGTCAAGACCTGGATGCTCGAGCAGCTCAAGGCCCAGGGCGCCATCGACGGCTCCGATGAACAGAACGCCGAGGCCGTGGCAAAGCACTTCGTCGCCGTCTCCACCGCACTCGAGAAGGTCGAGGCCTTCGGTATCGACCCCGCCAACGCCTTCGGTTTCTGGAACTGGGTCGGCGGCCGCTATTCCGTTGACTCCGCCGTGGGCCTGTCACTGATCGTCGTGCTCGGCCCCGAGCGCTTCCAGCAGTTCCTCGAGGGCTTCCACGCCATCGACGAGTACTTCTGCAACACGCCGCTCGAGAACAATGCCGTCGCGCTGATGGGCCTGCTCAACGTCTGGTACGTCAACTTCTTCGGTTCCAAGAGCCACGCCGTGCTGCCGTACTGCCAGTACCTGCACCGTTTCCCGGCCTACCTGCAGCAGCTCACCATGGAGTCCAACGGCAAGCACGTCCGCTGGGACGGCAGCGCTGTGACCTCCGATACCGGTGAGATCTTCTGGGGCGAGCCCGGCACCAACGGCCAGCATGCCTTCTACCAGCTGCTGCATCAGGGCACCGTGGTGGTTCCGGCCGACTTTATCGCTTTCGCAAACACTGCCAACCCCGCAACCGACAGCGGCCAGGATGTCCACGAGTTGTTCCTGGGCAACTTCCTGGCCCAGACCAAGGCACTCGCCTTTGGTAAGACGGCCGATGAAGTGCGCGCCGAGGGCACGCCCGAGCAGATCGTCCCGGCCCGCTGCTTTGAGGGCAACCGTCCGACGACCTCGATCTTCGGCGACACGCTGACCCCGTTTGCGCTCGGCGAGCTCATCGCCCTGTACGAGCACATTACGTTTGTCGAGGGCACGGTCTGGGGCATCGACTCCTACGACCAGTGGGGCGTCGAGCTGGGCAAGCAGCTTGCCAAGCAGATCACCCCGGCTTTCCACGACGACGCCGCCAAGGCCGAGCAGGACGCTTCGACTCAGGCGCTTATCGAGTTCTATCGCGCGCATCGCAAGTAGTCGCTGCTGTTAACGCATCGCGTCTTATAGTCAGGGGCCCGTATCCTATCGGATGCGGGCCCCTTTGCTTTGCCGTGGTCCCGGGGCGCACGGCCTTTGTGGAACATCGCCGGGGCGCCGCGCGCTGTGAGAACCCTGCGCCTAGATCTCGGCCTCCGCATGGCCTCGCTGCGCCTCGGGCAGCTCCCCGTAGAGCGGATGGTCTTCGAGCCTAAAGCGCTCGACCTGTTCGGGAGTGCGACCGCGTACAAAGAGCCACGAGCGATCAATCGGCGTCGCCATGAGCGTGCTGGGCAGCGCGTCGGCGCGGTCGGAAAACACCCGGGCACTCTCGGGATCCTGGAACGCCAGCACCAGATGCGTGTCGCAGTTGCCCATGATGGAGCGTGCGCGTGCCTCGCCATAGAGCGCATCGAGCTGGTTGGTCGACTGCAGCAGCAGCGTTGCCCAGATGTTGCGGCTTCGGATAATCGAGAGCACGTTGTCGATCTGGGGGATCTGCAGATTTGCGAAGTCATCGAGCATAAAGCGCACGGGCACGGGCAGGCTGCCGTCGGGCTGCCTATCGGCCTCACGAATGAGGCCCATAAACGCCTGCGAAATAAAGAGGCCGGTCAGCGGATCGAGATTGCGGTCAATATCGCTCACGGTTACAAACAGGGCGCAGGGGGTGTGTCCCATGGAAGCGAAGTCCACCTGATGGCACTCACGATAGAGCTGTGCCGCACCGTCAAATCCCAGACACATGACCTTTTCGGCAAGGATGCCGACGATGCTCGCGTGCATGCGCTCGGCATTTTGCGTAATGGCGTAGCGCCGCCATAACGAGAGGGCATAGCTTTGGGGGTCGGTCGTGATCAGGTCGTCAAACAATCGACCCGTGGCACCGTCCTGCAGGTGCTCGATCAGCTTGATGACCGAGCTGATCGTCTGCTCGTCGGCGGGCAGCTGTTCGGTGACGTAGGCGATAAGACACGACAGCAGGTTTGCCGCCGCATGATCCCAAAAAGGCTGGTTGTTGTCCTCGATGGGGCAGATGGCCTTTGCCACCGAGAGGATGTCCTGCTGGTTGGGCCTGCCGTCCGCCTTGCGGCGAATGTGCCTTAGGGGGTTGTAGCCGCAGCGCTCGATGCCGGGCGCAAGGGCCGGGACGGTGTTGAGGTCGGCGAAGTTGAGACATTGCACGCGGTAGCCGTGGGCTGCCAGCACGGGTCCCACTTCGCGACAGAGCGTGCCTTTGGTGTCGAGCACAATGTAGCTTGCGTTCATTTGCAGCAGGTTGGGCTTGAGGACGTTTCGGGTCTTGCCGGCTCCCGAGGGGCCGATCACAAGTGCGTTGTTGTTGAGTCCCGTTTGGCGGGTGTCGCAGGAAAGCGTTCGATCCTTGGCGAGGATGGTGGACGATGCGGACTTAGATGCGGCGAGGCGGCTGGCGAGGTTAGACATGGGCGACCTCCTTGGTGGTCGAGAGGATTTCGTGGGCAAAGCCGAGCTCGACGGCGCGCTCGGCCGAAAGGTAGGTGTCTTTTGCAGTGAGGGACTGGATGCGCTTGGGCGTGAGGCCGCTGCGGTCCGAGAGGATTTGCGTGAGGGTCTTGCGGGTCTGCATGAGACGCCGGCTGGTTTCCTGCAGCGCAAGTGCCGAGCCGCCTGCCCCCTGGGGGATCAGCGGGTCGTGAATCATGAGCTCTGCATGGGGCGCCATACGGCGATCGTCGCCGCCCATAAAGATCACGGCGCCCATGGACGCGGCGAATTCCAGACAGACGGTGCGGATGGGGCACGATGCGAGGCGCATGGCGTCATAGATCGCAAGGCCCGATCGCACGCTTCCGCCGGCGCTGGCGACAAATATGGTGATGGGGCGGCTGGGGTCGGTGGCATCGAGCAGGCGGATCTGCTGGCATAGGTCGTGGGCCATCGGGGTTTCGATGTTTCCCATGACGGAGAGCTCGCGACGGGCGAGCATCTCATCGTAAATGCTGGTGAGCGTGATGCCTCGGGCGGATTCACGCATGGTGAGGGGGCTGATGATGGGGGAATGATTGGTGTCCATGAGGACTCCTTTCTGTTGGTTGTGTTGTGGAATAGGATTGTTGCCCGCGGAGGGGCTGGCGGGCTACAGGGTTCGTCCGAGCCTGAGATCGAGCTCGGTTGTGGGGCAGGCTGCCTGTTCGTGCGGCTCGCAAGCGCCAAGGGCTCCAAAGCGATAGAGCGTTGCGGCGGGCGTGGTGTAGGCGAGCCGCAGCTGATGCTCGACAGGGGCACATCCGTCATTTTTGTAATGAGCCGCGTAGTACTGCGCGATGCTGGCGTTCATCTCGCTGCCATTGCGATGGCGCTCAAACTGGCGTCTGCAGGTCTCGATGATCTTTGCTACCGACTTGGGTGCCGTCGCGGGAACAAGGGCGAGATAGCCCTCAAATAGCTCGTTGATGCTCAGGAGGCACAGCAGGTCGATCAGCGTCCTTATGGCTGCTCCCTCGGCAGAAAAATGCGCGGTCATGCGGTTATATCGGTTGCGGTCGACGATGGCCGCATGGGGTCTTGGAGTTTTCTGCCCTGTGGTCCCGGGCTTTTGCCGCGCCTGTGTATTGAGCTCGACGTTGCAGCGCTTGAGGCCGTCCAACGGAAGGAACAGTGCGGTGCGCAGGGTGTTCCGCTTGCTTTCGAGTTCATGACGCTCGTCGGGTTCCCATTCGAGCTTGAGTTTCGTGTCGAGCGCCGTAAGCATATGGGCTAGGCAGCCTACGGTAAGAACGTACGAATCGTTGTCGCGTTTTGGGGCATAGGGGTCTGTCAGCTTGCGAATGTCGGGGTCGCCCATGATCTTTGTGCAGCGCTTCAGCAGTTGAGGGTGGTCGGCCAAGATCGTCGCGAGCGGTAGCGACGCGTAGTTCTTGATGGTCGCGGCGGCAAAGGCGGCGTCATATTCGTTTGCATATGCTCGCTCAATGCGGGCATCCAGAATGCTTTTCTTATCGCCGTCTTCAGCGTGGTGGTTTGTCATAGCTTCTCCAATCGGTTGATGTTCGTGCTGTTTGTTGATGTGTTGGTTGTCGTGAGTGATGTGCTTGCCGTGGGTGATGTGCTGACGTTGGGGTGCTATGCGGTTTTCAATGAGCCCGTGAGGCAGTTGCTGCAGGGGCGGGATGGAACGGCCCATGCAAGGCGGAAGGCATCGTGCTCAAAATCGAGACAGCAATGCCCTGGGTGCCTCACATGTGGCAGTTACCTCATTAAGTTGTCATTGCGTTTGGGGTTGTACTTTGCCGATCTTCTTTCTCTTACACGCTAAAAACTGAAATTTCATATGCTCGATCTACTTAAAACCGCAACGGCGGTCTTTTATCAACTTATATGTCGGAACGCGTCTTTGCAAGTACTTTTTTGCGTTTGTTTCAAATGGGGTGGTTTTGCAACCGTCACGCGCCACGCTATGCGAACGTGCCCCTTTTCTGTTGTCGGTCGGATACGATGAGTCGCGTGACGTCGTCAGAGGTCGAATTCGACCGCTAACGACGTTGTGCAGCTCATCATTTCTGGTCGCAAACAGTAAAGGGGCGTGAGGGTGTATTGAGGGGGGATGTCTTGCTGTCGGCATCCGCGTGCGGTGCCATTCGCTGTCTGTAAATATACGTTTACAGCTAATTTCATACCACTTGTCGGAATGCGGACGCTGTCCTTGTATGTCGGGCGTACATTGAACGTGGTTTTTCGCGTGAAACCACGAATCGGTTGTCAGTCCTGAACAAGGAGGCCCAGCATGACACTTGCCAAACCCATCAATAAATACATCGACTATATCGATGCCCCCGAGGACACGTTTGAGCAGTATGTCGAGAAGGCGTTAAAGTACAACTTTCGCTGCGTATTTGCGAACCTTCAGGAGTACGAGACGGGCCGCGCCATGCTCGAGGGCTCTGACATCATCCTTGCCGGCGCCATCGACTTTCCCCAGGGCACTATGACGCTTGAGGAGAAGCTTGCGAGGTTTGAGGAATACGCTGCGTGTGGCTTTACCGAGATTGACTACGTTTTGAATCAGGGGTCGATCGAGAACCGCGATTTTGATGCCATCGAGCGCGAGATGACTACCATTGCTGATTTTTGTCGCGCGCATGGCATCACTGACAAGGTAATCGTCGAGATGTGCAAGCTGGACGGCGACGACGCCGCCAAGCGCCGTGTATGCGAGATCGCGCTGGAGGCCAAGCCGGGATTCCTTAAGACATCGACCGGCAGAAGCTTTGGCGGTGCTAAGCTCGAGGACGTGCGGCTGATGCACGAGGTGCTCGGCGATGCCGTGGCAATCAAGGCGGCGGGCGGTATCCATAATTACGAAGAGGCTTGCGCATTCATCGAGGCCGGCGCCAGCGCGTTAGGCGCATCGGCGGGCATCGCGATCGTCGAGGGCGCACCGACGGATGAGCGTCGCTAGCAGACGTATTTGACCTGAGCGATAAAGCTTCACGACCACACGCCGTTCATGTTCGAGACAATATGACTTTTTGCCCGTTGTAAACGGAGTCGCGATGGGTGTTCTGTATGATGGCTCAGACAAGGTTGTTCAATGACAGGGAGGCATATATGGCAATCAAAGCCATCGCGATGGATATCGACGGTACGCTCACCAACGATCAGAAAGTGATTAGCCCGCGTACGCGCGAGAAGCTGCTCGCGGCGCAGGAGTCGGGCATTAAGCTCATCTTGGCTTCGGGCCGTCCCGCATGGGGACTGCACGCCTTGGCGCAGGAGCTCGACCTTCAAAACCATGACGGTCTGCTGGTTGCCTTTAATGGCGCGCATGTGGTCGACGCTCAGACCGATGAGGTCCTTTTTGACCAGGCTATGCCGGCTGACGAGCTGCACCGTCTGATTGATCACCTGCGTAATTTTGACGTGATCCCTATGATTTCGCTCGGTCGCGATTTGCATGTCGTGGATTCGTATCACTGCATGATCACGCTGCCTGACGGCTCGCAGAAAAACATCGTCAAATACGAGCGCGATGCGTGCGATCTTAAGATTCGCGAGGTGGAGAGCCTGCATGAGGTCGCTGATGCTTATCCCGTGGACAAGCTGCTGACGGCGGGCGATCCGGCCTACCTGCAGGCGCATTACGAGGAGATGTATGCGCCCTTTAAGCAGACGCTTTCGGGCATGTTTACGGCCGACTGGTACTTTGAGTACACGGCGCCCGGTATCGACAAGGCCCGCGCACTCGAGGGTGCCCTGCCCAAGCTCGGCATCGATGCCAGTGAGGTCGTATCGTTTGGCGACGGCCAGAACGACAAGTCCATGATTGAGTGGGCCGGCACCGGTGTTGCCATGGGTAACGCCGTCGAAGAGGTTAAGGCTGTAGCCCAGATGGTGACCGCCGATAACAACGAAGATGGCATTGCGGTGGCGCTGGATAAGCTGCTGGGTTAGAATCGCCGATTAATGCATGGCTCGGGCGCCTGCTTGCGGGCGTCCTTTTGTTAGGGAGGGTGCCGTGTCCGCATTTCCGTTCGACGCCGTTATCTTTGACATGGACGGCGTCATTGTCGATACCGAGTATTACTACTTGGGCGAGACTGCCGCGTTTGCCAAGGAGCTTGGACTTAATCTGACTCAAGAGGAGTTGAATGGGCAGGTCGGTACCTCGCATCAGTTCTTCCTGCATATGCTGGTCGATTGGTTTGAGCGCGCCGGTAAGGGACACTTCACTGGCGAGGAGGCGTTGGCCCGTTGGGACGAGTGGGCGCATAAGCGTCCGCGTGACTATCAGGCTTTGATTAACCCAGGCGCCGTGGATACGATTCGAGAGCTGCCGCGCCGTGGCGTTCGCGTGGCGCTTGCCAGCTCGTCTCCCATGGTTAGCATCGAGGAAGTGCTCAACGCATGCGGGCTGTCTGATGCCTTTGAGTATGTGGTGAGCGGCGAGCAGTTTAAGGAGAGCAAACCCGAGCCCGACATCTACCTGCATGCGCTGGACCTGCTGGGGCTGCCCGCGAATCGTTGCTGCTGCGTTGAGGATTCCGTTCCGGGCATTACCGCGGGTAAGCGAGCCGGCCTGACGGTCATTGCCAAGCGCGAGGAACGCTTTGGCTTTAGCCAGGATGCCGCGGACAAGATTATCGACCAGCTGCCGGAGCTGCTCACGCTTTCTTAGGAGCGCGGTAGTTGCGCGTTTTTCGGGTCAGATGAGTAAATACCCGACATTTTGGTGCGGCAGCAAGCATACTTTATGCTAATGCGGGCTTAAGGGCTTGTTGAATGCCCTTGAGCCCGCTTTTGACTTAATTGTGCTGGGAGAGGGTATATGCCACCGACTGAAGGGCTAACTGACGGTAAAGCAGCGATACCGCTGTACCAACAGGTCATTGATATCATCAAAAACGAAATCAACTCCGGCGCCTACAAGGCAGGCGCGCGGATACCCAACGAATTCGAATTGGCTGAGAGCTATAAAGTTGGCCGCGTTACCGTGCGACGCGCTATTGAGGAGCTCGTCCAGCAGGGCTATCTAACGAAGCGACAGGGGAAAGGCACGTTCGTCAATGCCCCCAAGCTCAAGCGCAAGATTCGCCAGAAGGATGACGTCCAGAGTTTTTCGGACGCATGCCGCGTTAACGGAATGGAACCGGGGGCGTGTGTCATTTCGAGAAAGATACTGCCGGCGGATTCTACCGAAGCACAGTTCTTTGGTGTTCCCGTTGGAACTGACTTGATTTGCGTCGAGCGTGTGCGTACTGCCGATGGCGTCTCCGTCATGCTTGAGAACAACATATACGTTTACGAGGACAACGCCTATCTATCAACGGCGCCTCTATCTAACCAATCCATTTTTGAGTTCGTGCGCAACCAGACTGGCCGCATGCCCGCGTTTACCGACCCGTGCACGCTCGAGATCGCGTGCGCATCGCCCGAGGTCGCTCGGTTGCTGGCGGTTCCCGTTGGCGAACCCTTGTTTTATATGGAAGCCTTCTTTTTCGATGAGCAACGGCGGCCGTTTATCATCGGTCGTCAGCGGATCGTTGGGTCTCGCTACGTTTTTGACATCTAGGACATTGCGAATGGAAACGCCCGGTGGATCATCTCACCGGGCGCTTCCATACCGTTCACGGCGCGAACGCGACCGTTCAACCGCGTTGCGGCAATCAGTTTGAAATTATCTTGATGACGGGAAAAGCTGCTGGTAATCTATAGAACGTCATAGAACGTTTGCCTTATGCAAGCGTTGAAGCGAGATGCGATGCAGTCTCGAGTTCTTTGGAGGTATCTATGTCAGATACGAAGGCGAAGAAGACAAACAGACGTTTTAAGTTCAAATTACCGCATGTCTATACGATCATGTTCTTGCTGATCGTTGTCTTTGCGGTCCTGACTTGGATCGTTCCCTCGGGTCAGTATCAGCGCAAGACGATTTCGACAGCGGCGGGCGAGCGCGAAGTCGCCGTTGCTGGAACCTATGAACAGGTCGATAAGAACTACACCGATTCCGAGACCGGCGAGACCATCAATCTGGGTCAGGATATCTTCGCGGTCCTGCAAGCGCCCACTAAGGGCATCCAGGAGGCTGCCGACGTCGTTGCGTTCGTCTTATTGATTGGCGGATCGTTCGCAATCATCACCAAGACCAACGCTTTGAATGCCGGCATGAGCCGTGTGATTAAAAAGCTCAAGAACAAGGACATCCTCATCATTCCCATTACGATGACGTTGCTGTCCATTTGCGGCACTACGTTTGGCATGTCTGAGGAAGCCCTGCCGTTCTATGCCATCTTCATTCCCATCATGATGGGTATCGGTTATGACTCGATGACGGCATTCATCATCTGCTTCCTTGGTCCTAACCTGGGATATTGCGCTTCGACCATCGACCCGTTTAATGTTTTGATCGCCCAGGGCATCATTGGCATCGAGGGCAATCCTCAGCTGTGGCTGCGCGCCGTTTCTTGGGTCATCTTTACTGCCGTCGGTATCGCATGGGCCATGCGCTACGCTATGCGCGTCAAGAAAAACCCCGAGTCGTCCATTACGTACGAGGACGACAAGCTCAAGCGTGTTGAGTTTTCCGTGACCGATGCCTCCATCGAGGAAGAGTTCACTACCCGTCAGAAGCTCGTACTTATCGATTTTGCCTGCGGTATGGGCATTATCGTCTGGGGTCTTGTTACCCAGGGCTGGTACATGAATGAGATTTCCGCCGTGTTCCTTGGCATGGGCTTGCTTGCCGGTATCCTGGGCGGTCTTGACCAGCAGACGATCGCTGAGGAGTTCGTTAAGGGTCTCGCCGATTTTGCGTACGCTGCTATCGTTATCGGTATCGCTCGCGGTATTCTGGTCATCGCCGAGGGCGGCATGATCATCGACACCATCCTCCAGGCGCTCGCTACTGCGCTCGCCGGTGCACCCGCTGCCGTCTACACCACGTTTATGTATATCGTCCTTGGCCTGCTCTCTTTGCTGGTTCCCTCGAGTTCTGGACTTGCGGCGCTCACCATGCCCGTCATGGGTCCGCTGACCGAGCTTATGGGCCTCAATCCCGAAGCTGCCGTTACCGCGCTCCAGTTTGCTAATCAGACCATCAACACCATCAGTCCCGTGGCGGGCATGACGGTCGCCGGCCTTGCCGTGGCTAAGATTTCGTTTGGCCAATGGTGGAAGACCATTTGGAAGTTCTTCATTTTCATGGTCGTCTTTGGCCTGATCGTAACGGCAATCTCTGGCATGCTTCCGGTGTAGGTGGTTGTGATGTCTGATCGTTTAACGGTCCTGACGTCTAAGAGCGTCTTTACCGGTACGGGGGACCTGCCGTTCGAAGGTTTCGTAGCGGTCCGTGGCAATCGAATTGAGGCGGTTGGCACCAAGTGTGAGGTAGCTTCGTATTTGACCCAGGCGGACGAGGTAGTTGATCTGGGCGACCGTACCGTCATGCCTGGCCTGATCGATGTGCATACCTTCTATACAGGCTGGGCGCTGCGGACGTTGGGGTCTGATCTGTCCGGCATCGCTGATGCCAAAGAGGCCGTGTTGCTCTTGCGTGCATGGAAAGAAGATCATCCGGATTGCGCGGCGGCTTTTGGCCACAGCCTACCCGAAACGTTGGCATCGGATGCCGAGAACGCAAATACGGCAGCTGTGTTTGACGATTGTTTTGGCGATATCCCTGTCGTCTGCTTTACACCGGGTGCGGAGACCTGCGTTCTCAATGCTGCCGCCAGTGCACGATACGGCTTTACACCCCAGGCGTGCTATGCCGAGAAGATCTGGCGCATGATGAGCGATTTCCTCGCGCTGCCCGAGGTACGTGCGGGGTATTCGGACTACATGAGCATGCTTAACGAGCGCGGCGTTACCGCCATCAAGGAGATGGCGTTTGATGACTACTACGGTTTTGCCGACGAAATGGCTCGCCGTGAGGAATCTGGTGAGCTGACGGTTCGCGTCTCTATGATGTCGCAGCCGGTGGGTGCCGGTGCAAATCTGGCATATGCCCGCGAGGCACGAGAGCGCTTCCGGGGACCGTTCGTTCGTTTTTCTGGCTTCAACCGTATGACCGATCGCGGCGTATGGGCGGGGCTTGCCGAGATGATTGACCCCTATGAGGACACGGCCGATGCGGGCGCTGCCGGCAAGACGGTTGTCGAGGAGCCCGAGTGGGATCTGATTGAGAACGAGCTGCGCGCAATTGATGCTGACGGCTTCCGATATTCCTTGCATTGCCAGGGCGATGGCGCCGTTCGTCGCACCGTGGCGCTCTATGCCTCGCTGCCTCGAGACGAGCATGGACGGTTGCTTCGCCGCCATGCGATTACCGATCTCGAGAACTCTGATCCGACCGATCTTGTCAAGTTTGGCAAGTTAGGTGGAATTTGCGAGGTCTATCCGCAGATTCTGACGCTGGACCGGCGCGAGGATTGCCTGTCGATGATGCGTCGACAAATTGGCAAGACGCGACTTTTGCACAGCTGGAATCGCCGCGGCATGGAAGATTCCGGATGCACGGTGTGCTGTGGTACGGATTTGCCGCTGCTGATTCCGAGCCTGGGCGAGTCAATCTACAGTGCGTGCGGCGGATACTTCGACGATGGACTGCCCGTGAATGAGGCCAACGCGCTGACGCTTGTCGAGCTCTTGCGTGCTTGGACTGCCGGGGGCGCGTACGATCTGATGCGCGAAGACGAGCTGGGTACGCTCGAGGTCGGCAAGCTTGCTGATATCTGCGTGCTCGATCGGGATGTGTTCGACCTCGATTATCGCGACGCACGCGATCTTTCGGTTGATATGACGATGTCGGACGGACAAATCGTGTTCGATCGAAATAAGGAGGCATAGGATGTCTGAATCCAAGCCGACGCTGCGCCGCGAACAGATTGCGGGCATGAATATCCACTACATCATGTGGTCGCTCGATTACTTCCTTGATGTGCAGCAGCGTTTGGGCTTTGAGTCCATTGAGCTGTGGTGTGCGGAGCCGCATGTGACACTCGACCATACGGGCTACTTTGAGGCTGAGGTCCTGGCGAAAAAAGCTGCAGACCGTGGGCTTAGGTATCGTACTCTGTGCCCCGAGAATGTTGTCTATCCTTGGCAATACTGCGCACGCAAACCGCTGCATGAACAGCGCAGCCTGGCGTACTTTAAGCACGGCATTGAGCTTGCCGAGGTACTTGGGTGCGACCGTATGTCCGTCAACTCGGGCTGGGGCGACTGGGACGAGGACCGCGAGGAAGCCTGGAAGCGCAGCCGCGAGCACATGTCCATTCTGGCGGAGTATGCCGGCGAGCACGGTCTGGTGCTTACGATGGAAAGCCTGCGTCCCGAGGAGAGCAACCTTGTGACGACGGTTTCCGATGCGAAGCGCATGATTGACGAGGTCGCGAGCCCGTACTTACAGCCCATGGTTGATACAACCGCGATGGGCGTTGCAGGCGAGACGCTCGAGGACTGGTTTGCCGCCTTTGGTGATGGGGCAATTCACGAGATGCACTTTATCGACGGTGATCCGTATGGCCATCTGGTGTGGGGCGATGGCAAGCACGATATGGACGCCTTCGTTGCCACGCTCAACGCCCATGGTTTCGACGGCATGCTGGGTCAGGAAATCACGGACGGTCGTTACTATGATGACCCGGCGGCGGCAGATGCCAAGAACATGGCCGCATTCGAGAAATATCTGATTGACTAAAACAACTATCGGCCACGCAACCAACGTCATTGATTGTGGACCAAACAAGAAAGGAACTGGATATGAACGCACACGACCTGATCAAAGAGGCAATTGCCGAGAAGGGCAAGTTCGACAGCGTCTACTGGATTGCTTGCGGTGGCTCCATGATCGATTTGATCCCGGCTCATGAGCTTCTGCAGCGCGAGGCAACCACCTTCACTTCGTATATCTATACGGCTCGCGAGTTTGATATCATGCGCCCGCGCCGCTTGGGTGAGAAATCCCTGGTCATTGCTTGCAGCCACAGTGGCAACACCCCCGAGGTCGTCGAGGGCTGTGAGATTGCCCTTGCTGCCGGCGCTACGGTGATCGCCCAGACCGACAACGCTGGATCCAAGATTGACTCCGGCAAGTGGACCACGTGGGTCTACCCGTGGGGCGAGGGCGTGCCGCAGGCCGAGGTCCCCGCTGGCATTTCGCTGTCGCTTGCGGCCGAGCTGCTCGATCAGCAGGAGGGCTACGCCGATCTTGCCGATATGTATGCCGGTATTGCTGAGATGGATAAGATTCTTCCTCCGGCACGCGAGAAGGTAAATGCCGAGCTGGGCGATCGTTTTGCCAAGCTTTGCCAGGAGCACGAGTTCTTCTACATTCTGGGCAGCGGTCCCAACTTTAGCCAGACCTACGGTTTCGCTATCTGCTCTCTTATGGAGATGCAGTGGCAGCACTGCAGCTACATCCACTCTGCCGAGTACTTCCACGGCCCCTTCGAGGCTACTCAGGATGGCGTTTTTTACTTCCTGCAGATGGGCTCCAGCGAGTGCCGTGCTATGGACGAGCGCGCCCTGGCGTTCCTTAAGACGCATACCGATACGCTGATGGTGCTTGATGCCAAGGAGTACGGTATGGAAGCCGTGCCGGCGAGCGTCCGTGCCTATCTGGACCCGGTGCTGTTCTACGCCATGAACTGCGAGCTGCGCGCCGCACGCGGCAAGGTGTTTGATCACGATCCCGATTTCCGCCGCTATATGGGTGTTGTCGAGTACTAGAAGGGGCAAAGGCCATGGCATTTAACGTTAACGCGCTCGGATTTGGCGACAACGTCGTCGATCGCTACGAGCATATCCACACCATGTATCCCGGCGGCAATGCGGTGAACTTCGCCGTTTATGCCAAGAAATGCGGTGCCGCACGCTCTGCATACATGGGCATTTTTGGCAATGACGCCGCTGCCGAGCATGTCATTGCAAGCCTCGAGGATGAGGGTATCGAGCTTGACAAGTGCGAGCAGATGATTGGCGAGAACGGGGCGGCTCGCGTGACCGTCGTTGACGGTGACCGTGTCTTCCTTGGCTCCAACGAGGGCGGTATCCGTGGCGATGTGCGCTATGTCCTTGATCGCTTTGACCTTGCGTACATGAAGCAGTTCGATGTGGTTCATTCGGGCAACTACTGCTTTACCGAGCGCGAGCTGCCCAAGTTGAAGGCTGCGGGCGTCACGGTCTCTTTTGACTTTTCGGACGACTCCACCGACGAGTACTACGAGCAGATTGCGCCCTACGTCGATTTCGCTTTCTTTAGTGCGGCGGATGCCGCGAGCGAGGACGAGATTCGCGAGCGTCTGGCATGGGTGAAGGGTCTGGGTCCGCGTTTTGTGTCGGCTACGGCGGGCGCCGAGGGCTGCATTGCTTACGACGGCGAGCGTTATTACCGCCAGCTGGCTAAACCGGTGACGGACATGAAGGACACCATGGGGGCGGGCGACTCGTTCCTCACCTCGTTTTTGATGTGCTATCTCGATTCCGTCAAGCGTGGTGAGGATGGCGCCGAGGCCATCGAGCGCGCGCTCGACTTTGCTGCTGGGTTTGCTTCGACCGTGTGCGGCATGGAAGGTTCTTGGGGCCACGGAGCACCAATCGTCGAATAGCCGAGCGGTCCCGGGGAGGTGCGGGTGCCTCCCCGGGACTCGGTGTGCAAAAAATGCCAAATATGAGTACTGTGACTAATTTAGTCGCAGCAAAATCAACCCCTTCAGATGTGATTTGAGCGTCTGGAGGGGTTTAAGATTTGCGAAAACGCAGGATGAATGACTGTAAAAGCTTTAATTAGCGGACAATCGAGGATTATTCTGGCGGTTGGGAAGTTAAAAGTAATGTATCCATTCCGGTAGCAGTACTCATATTTGGCATTTTTTGCCCACAGGGGTTAGCGAAGGTCAAATACAGAGCGCGCATTTGCTAAAACTGCCGACTCAATGTGCTTAGCGTCACAGTTTTTGAGTGAGGCAATGCGCATCGAGGTCCTTGTGAGCGATCTGATGAGCGACTGTGCGCTTGTTTCTGTGTTTGGCTCGGCTGGCGCATCGGTCTCGAGCAGTAGACGGTCGAGTGGAATCTGTCGGGCATATTCGCGTCCACGTTTAGACGCAAGCATGCGTTCGTTGACGGAAAAACTACAGCCCGCATTACGCGCGCGGGCGAGTTCGTCCGAAGTGCCGCTAAACCAGTGGAAGATGATAGCGGGGGAGTCGGAGTTTGGGATGAGTAGTCCATGCGATTCGAGGACGTCCAGTACGGCTCCTGCCGAACGAACGGCGTGAATTGATATCACACGCCCGACAAGAGGATGCTGCACGAGCGCATCGCAGAGCCGGTCAAGCGCCTGTATTTGTAGCGGCTCGCTTCCTGCAAAGCGTGCGGAAAAGTCGAGTCCCACCTCGCCGATGTAGCGCTCTTGGGCAGCAACTTCGCAAAGCAGATCGACTTCGGCAGGACCGCAGCGGCCGTCGGCGAGCCACCAGGGGTGGAGCCCAACGCCAGCGATGATGCCTGGTAGGCGACGGACGCGCTCGTTTGCGGCCGAAAAGTCGCGTGGGTCGACCCCGCAGTCAAAGAGCCCCAGACCCAACGCCGCCGACTCACTGGCTGCAGCATCGGGGCCGAGCATCAAATCAAGATGACAATGCGTGTCAAAGAATTGCGGTTCCATCGCAGGACATTCTGCTAGTCCAGGCGCTGGCCATCGGCGCGTACGCGCTCGGTGCCGCGCCCACTGATCTGGCGGATAACCTCGCCGGCAATCATCTGGCCCATGATGGGCGGCATATAGCTGGCAGTGCCCAACTCGGTACGCTCGTGGATGTTGGAAGGGTCGCGGGGCTGGGTCTTAACCGATTCCTCGCAGCTAAATAGAACACGCAGGCTCTTGATTCCGCGCTTCTTACATTCTTTGCGCATGATGCGACTCATGGGGTCACGTACCGTATCGAAAATGTCGGCAAAGCGGAGGCACTCGGGATGGAGTTTGTTGGCCCCGCCCATGGAGCTAACCAAACGAATGTCGCGGTCCTGAGCATATTTGGCAATGGTGAGCTTGGCCGAGATGGTGTCGATGGCGTCGACGACGTAGTCGAGCTTGCCGTCCGTCTGCTCCAAAACGCTTGCGAAGAAATCATCGATGTTGTCGCTCAGCAAGTATTCAGTTCGCTTGATGACGGTGGCGGCGGGATTGATGTCGTGGATCATGGCTTCCATAACATCGACCTTGCGCTTGCCGATGGTGCTGTGAAAGGCGATGGCCTGGCGATTGATATTGCTGGGCGCGATGATGTCCTTGTCCAGAATGACGAAATGACCGATGCCGCCGCGGGCGAGTGCCTCGCAGCAGTTGGAGCCCACGCCTCCGCAGCCGAGCACCAGCACCGTAGCATCGGCGAGCTTATCGAGTGCCTCGCGGCCCATGATGATCTCGAGCTTGGTGTCGCGTGTCTCGACGAGGGCGGCAGCGGTTTCGGTCATAGACATCCTCCGATGGGGAAGCGAATCGTGTTTTAGCTATTGCCATTATAGGTGTTATCGCGATTCCATTTGAGCCCTTGGGCTTGTTGAAATGGGATCGGGGTTCGCATAAGATGAAGCAGATGGCACCCGTTGCAGCGGGTTGGCCAACTCCCAAACACGTTTGTAGCGTGAGAAGTGGCCGTCTTCGCATTACGCGGAGGCGGCTATTTTTTTGAGTACAAGATTAGATAGTTAGACAAACATCTAAATATCGAGTATAGTGTGCGCGTCATGAGAGATGATGAGAGGAGGTCTTATGCCGGGAGAGGGTTTTAAGGCGCTTGCCGATCCAACGCGACGGCGCATTTTGGAGTTGCTGCGCGAGGGCAATTGCACGGCGGGGGAGCTTGCCGAGCATTTCGATATCAGTAAGCCGTCGCTAAGCCATCACTTGGCGACGCTCAAAAACGCCGGGTTGGTGACCGACGAGCGCCATGGCCAAAACATCGTATACAGCTTAAACACCACCGTCATGCAGGATTTAATTGGCTGGTTTATGGGCTTTACAAACACGGAAGGTGATAAGGATGAATAACGAAAACAAGGGCATTCACCCCACGGGGGTATCGTCGCGCGTGTGGATTGTGCTGGTCGCTCTGTGCGTCGCCAATGTCGTAGCGCACCTCATGGTGATGCCGAGCTTGCCTGCGCAGATTCCCACGCACTGGGGCGCGAACGGCGCCGTCGACGGTTGGGGTCCTAGCTGGATGGCCTCCGCGCTCGGCGTGCTGCCTCTGGCGCTTCTCGCAATGTTCTGCGTGGTGCCGCGCATCGACCCCAAAGGTGAGGCATATCGAACCTCGGGCAAGTTCTATCAGGGCTTCGTAATCGCCTTCACCTTGTTCATGTGCGCCATAAGCTGGCTGGGAGAGCTTACGGTCTGGGGCGTGGTGCCGGCGGTCGGTTCGGTTAACGTGCTGATTTCCGGTGTTGTCGGTTTGCTGTTCATCGGCGTAGGCAACTACTTGCCGCGTGTGAAGCAGAACTATACGCTCGGTATCAAGACACCTTGGGCGCTTGCCGATCCCGAGAACTGGCGCCGTACGCAGCGTTTTGGCGGCGCCTGCTTTATGGTGCTGGGTATTGGCCTGATTGTGATGGGCGTGGCAGGCAGCGTGCTTTCGAGTGAAGTCGTCGCCGCGGTGATTGCGGTTCTGGCGTTTGGTTCGGTTGGAGC
This sequence comes from uncultured Collinsella sp., assembly GCA_900541285.1. Lineage (GTDB taxonomy): Bacteria > Actinomycetota > Coriobacteriia > Coriobacteriales > Coriobacteriaceae > Collinsella. The sequence continues at coordinate 770 of UQJA01000018.1, read as the reverse complement.
CGTCTATGTCTACTCGTATCTGTTGTGGCGCAAATCGCAGCGAGCCGCTCGTTAAGGTTGCGGAAAACTAGCGTACGCAGTTCATAGTATGTTCCGGGGGACTTTTCCCAGGTAGTATTAGGGGGTGTGGGCAACCATGCCCCTTTTTCGTTACGTTTCAGAGCTGGTTCCCTCATTTCGTTTCCACTAAAGCGAATCAAGAATAGGGAAACAGCAGGTAGAAAGGATAGAACAGACATATGGCGGAGTTTATCTACCAGATGTATCAGGCTCGCAAGGCCCATGGCGACAAGGTAATCCTTGACGACGTGACCCTGAGCTTCTACCCCGGTGCCAAGATCGGCGTCGTGGGTCCCAACGGCATGGGCAAGTCGACCCTGCTCAAGATCATGGCCGGCATCGAGGAGGTCTCCAACGGCGATGCCAGGCTCACCCCCGGCTACACCGTGGGCATCCTGCAGCAGGAGCCGCCGCTCGACGATGACAAGACCGTCATCGAGAACGTGCGCATGGCGTTTGGCGATATGATCGCCAAGGTCGATCGCTTCAACAAGATCGGCGAGGAGATGTGCGACCCGGATTGCGACATGGATGCCCTCATGGCCGAGATGGGCAAGCTCCAGGACGAGATCGATGCCGCCGATGGCTGGGATATCGATTCCAAGCTCGGCCAGGCCATGGACGCCCTGCAGCTGCCCGATTCCGACATGCCGGTCAACGTGCTTTCCGGCGGCGAGCGCCGTCGCGTGGCCCTGTGCAAGCTGCTGCTC